>JAFXCU010000080.1 GCA_017521345.1 Ruminiclostridium sp.
CTGGACGTTCCAGCCCATGGTGACCACCACATCCACAGGCGGGATGTCCGCCAGGAGCTTGGAGCGCTGGGTGGCCTCCATGTCGATGCCGTGACGGTCCTTCATCAGGCGGACGGCGTCCTGGTTGATTCGGGGCTTGGTCTCGGTGCCGGCGGAGTAGCTTTCAAAAACATTTCCTGCCAGGGCCTTGCCCAGGGCTTCGGCCATCTGGCTGCGGCAGGAGTTGTGGACGCACACGAAGGCGACCTTGGGTTTGCTCACTGGCCGTCACCTCCAAAGAAGGGACACCGCTCCTTGATGCACTGGTTGTTCTGCTTCTGGTGGGTACATTCCGGGGGGACCCGGTCCATTTTGATGCCAAGATGCTCTTCTGCGAAGTCGATGGCGGTCTGGATGGCCAGGTAGCCGTTGCGCTTGCAGCACCGGGGGCCGCCGATCTGGCCCAGGGTGTCCAGGGACTTGGCGGTCATCCGGTTGGACAGGCCCCAGGGCTCCCCTGCCAGGGGGGTGGAGCCGGTGAGGATGGACACGAACATACCCGTGCTGACACCGGCGCCGCAGGCACCCCAGAAGCCGCAGGCACCCCCGGGGACCTGCTTGCCCCGGGCGTGCATCTCCTTCAGGGCGGCGGGGAGGTCCAGGTCAGCCCCGGCGTTCTTGGCGGCGGTGAGGAGGGCGGCGCCAATCATGGTGTGGTGCTCCGGGCCGTGCATATGGCAGAAGGGGAGGGCCATCATCTTCTTGAGGATGGCGATGGGGTCCCGGGAGGTCTCCCGGAGGCACAGGCCGAAGATGGTGTCCAGCCCCTGGGTGTGGCAGTCGGTGCAGACGTAGTGGCCCTTCACGCAGCGGGTCTTGCTGGGCTCGGTCTTGCCGCAGATGGCGCAGGTCATGGGCTCGTCCTGGGTGAGGTACTCCAGGGGGGCCTGACAGATGAGACATTCTTCCTTCATGGGGGTTCCTCCTTGGGCTCTTTTGAGGATATTATAGCATTGTTTTTGGGAAAAAGAAACCGTCCGCAGAGGTGCGGACGGTTTTTGACGATAGGATCAATAGATGGCTGCAATCCACACTTACGCGCGAATTGCGAGTGAAGAGACCGGCGGTCAGGCCCGTCTGTTCCTCTGGCAATCCACACTTGCGCGCGAATTGCGAGGGGGGTGGGCACATGAACATCAACGTAGGTGAGCTCTGGCAATCCACACTTACGCGCGAATTGCGACGGCACTTCGCTTTGCAAATTTCGCATTGTTCGGTTGTGTGGAGACTCTGGTACTATGGTCCTTCTCCTCTTTGGTGGCTTTGGGGCCTGGCAAAGGGGCACTGGAACCAATTCCCGCGTCATTTACTGCCACCTGACAGACTGCTGGCAGGCTATTTGGCAGCCGGGACATGCCCTGTCCCGTGGTTTTTGTTTGAGTTAGAGGTGCGAACCTGTGGGAAAACTCTGTCCGCTTGGGGTTCGCATCAGGCAATGCCGAAGCTGGACAGGTGGGGGCGGTCATCGGTTCGGAGCCGATGGAGCTCCTGGTCGTGAAGGGTCTTGAAGGTGTTGTAGGTGGCCTCGCAGCGGCCCTGGTCGGGGTGCTGGAGGCTCTCATGGGCGTTCATTAAGAGGAATGCGGAATAGAGGTCTCGTTGGAGGGTGTCGCCGTTGTCCAGGGTGTGGTTCCGCTGACTCAGGCGTTTCTTGCGGTATTTCTGGCTCAGGTGGTCATACTGACTGGCCTTGAAGGACCAGGTGTCTACCCGGTAGGTGGGAGGCAGACCCAGGGCATCCAGTTTCCCATCCAGGATGGTCAGGAACATGGCGGGGGCCTTGTTGGCCAGAGATTTACCGAACCGCTTCTTCCGGTTGTACCGGCCTTGGGCGTTGACTGTGGTCTCCTTGGCTCGTTTCTGGAGTCCCTTGAAGTTCATCTGCTCCACATAGATCTCGCTGCCTAAGGAGAGGATGTGGTTGGCCAGGCAGGTGTGCTGGTATTTTCGGATGTCGGCGTTCTTCCGGTGGAGTTCCCGGACCTGGCCCGCCAGACGGTTATAGTGGTTGGAACGGTTCCAACGGAGCTTGACACCCCGGCAGATGGTACCGTCCGGGTTGTAGTTGTCCGGGTTGGTGGCCCGTCGGCTGGCGTCCATCTTCCGCTGGAGGGTCAGGAGTTTGCGGTGGTTGTCGTTCACCTGGTCGGCCAGCTCCAGGAGGCGGACCTCCTTCTCCGAGGCGATGGCCAGGGACTGGGTGCCGATGTCCAGCCCCACCCGGCCGGGGGAGACGGGGCGGTCTTTCTGGACAGGACCGCCCACCAGGGTGAACTGGAGGTAATACTTGTACCGGGTCTTCATCCACTTGCGGACCACTCGGAAGTATTTGCACTCCTTTTCCAGCATGGCTCGTTCATAGTCGGTGGAGGGGTGGGCGACTTTAATGGTAAGTTTGATGGCCTGTTTACTTCGGCCACCGCTCCAAATGAAGGTTCCGTCTCTGTAACTCATGCCGTTTCCGGCAGTTTGGTTGGCTACACTTTCTAAGGTGCCCCGTCGCTTGAAGTGGACGTCTTTTCCACCGCCGAAGAGATGTTTTTCAAAGGCTCGCCACACATCAGAAGCTGCCTTGTGAGCTACTTGGGTGGCGATGTGCTCCGGGAAATGTTTCTGCATAGGAGTCATAGCATTTTTGAACGCAAACTCGGAAAAGCCAGCCTCCCGCAGCATTTTCTGCCGCTGGCGGTACAGGGGTTTCCTCTTGTCCACCGGAGTCTCTTCAATTTGCTTGATGAGGTCCCGGTAGGCCCGGGTGCGTTTCAGATTCTTCAGATGACGGAGTTCGTAGGCAATGAGGGAGTTCTGCAGATGCTCCACGATGTTGAAGCGGGTCTCTAAAATGTGTTCCTGCCATGGCTCGGTGAGCAGGGGCAGGGTCAGGACACAGCGTCCGGTTTCCTGGGACATTTGCCTCCCTCCTTTCTACTTGATGTCGCTATTATACCATGTCCCAGGACAAATGGGAATGGGGGAGTTTTTTCGCCAAACCCCTTGCATTGCAGGCTCATTCCCGATATGATACCCATGAACAAAATGAAAATGAGGAATTTCTATGATCAGAGCAGAAAACCTGTCCTTCGGCTTTGCCGACAAGGACTTATACCATACCATTTCCTTCACCCTGGAGGCCGGCCGCCACTGCGCCCTTATCGGCAGCAACGGCACCGGCAAGACCACCCTGGCCGATCTCATCCGCCGTCCGGACAACTACCTCTTTGACGGCACCCTGGAGACTGAGGGGGTGGGCCGCATCGGCTTTGTGAGCCAGTTCGCCAGCCGGGAGAAGGACCAGGAGGTCACCGTCTTCCAGTACCTCAGCGGGGACTTCCTCCGCCTCCAGGAATCCATCGACGACGTCTGCGCCCGGATGGAGGAGACCGAGGATCTGGATGCCCTTCTGGAGGAGTATCAGGTCCTCCTGGACGAGAGCGAGTCCATGGACGCCGACAACTACGAGACCAACATCCGCCGTCAGCTCCACCTGGCCGAGCTGGAGGACAAGGCCGACCTGGAGCTGTCCAAGCTCTCCGGCGGTGAGTACAAGCTCATCCAGGTCATCCGCCAGATGCTCCTGCGGCCCGGTCTGCTGGTGATGGACGAGCCCGACGTCTTCCTGGACTTTGAGAACCTGAACGGCCTGCGGGACCTGATCAACGCCTACGAGGGCACCCTGCTGGTCATCACCCACAGCCGCTACCTGCTGGCCCACTGCTTCGACAAGATCTGGCACCTGGAAAATGCTGACCTCCAGGAGTTCGACGGCAACTTCCGGGAGTACAACCTGTCTCTGCTCCAGAAGAAGATCGACCTCCAGGAGGCCGCCGCCAAGGACCTGGGGGAGATTCAGCGGGTCACCGAGCTGGTGGAACGCCTGCGGGACGAGGCCACCAAGATCGTAGACCCCCTGAAGGGCCGGACCCTCAAGGGCAAGGTCAGCTATCTGGAGCGGCTCCAGGCCCGGCAGATCAAGGCCCCCTTCGTGGAGATCCGCCAGCCCGAGATCACCCTGCCTGTGGTGGAGGTCAATGAGGACGAGGAACCCAAGGTCCTGCTGGAGGTCACCGATTACAGCCTGGAATTCTCTGAAAAACTGCTGGAAAATGTAAACTTCACGGTGAGCCAGCATCAGAAGGTGGCCATCGTGGGCCCCAACGGCACCGGTAAGACCACCCTCCTGCGCCAGCTGTGGCAGAACGAGAACCCCGCCATCCGGTTCCATCCCGATGCCAAGGTGGGTTTCTTCTCCCAGCTTCAGGAGGAGCGGCTCAACGAGAACAACTCCATCTATCAGGAGTTCTACGAGGCTGGGGTGGAGACCCCCGCCCAAGTGGAGGCCCTGCTGGCCCGGTACTGCTTCGATCCCGACTCTCTGGGCAAGAAGATCGGCCAGCTCTCCGGCGGTGAGAAGAACCTCCTCCAGCTGGCCAAGCTGTCCATCAGCGGGGCTGACCTTCTGCTGCTGGACGAGCCCTCCAGCCACCTGGACACCTATTCCCAGATGGCCCTGGAAGAGGCGGTGGCCAACTACCAGGGTGCTGTCCTCATGGTGTCTCACGACTTCTACAGCATCGTGAACTGCGCCGACGCCATCCTCTACGTGGACAACGGCACCATCCGTCCCATGAGCGGCCGGGCCTTCCGGAAGATGATCTACAAGCGCCACTTCAGCCGGGAGTACCTGGAGCTGGAGCTGAAAAAGTCCGAGCTGGAGACCAAGGTGGCCCGCTGCCTGGAGGCCGGAGACTGGGAGACCGCCAAGGTCTTCTTCGAGGC
>JAFXCU010000011.1 GCA_017521345.1 Ruminiclostridium sp.
ACGCTCTTCCGATCTGCATAGCCCTGATCCAACAGGTACTCTCGGGCAGACTTCCAGGCCAGCTCTGTGGAGAACTCAAACCGCTGGATGACGCCGTCCCGGACAACAGAGCTAGGGGTCTCGTCGTAAGCGGCCAAAGCTTCTTCCAGGCGCATCAGCGCCATTTGCAGCTTCTCACGTTTTTCAAGGGTCTTGTCCATCAAGGTAACACCATCCTTTTCAATATTATTTAAGAAGACCTGGTCCAGACCGGGAGTGATGTGGGTGATATCCAACTTGAGGAGGGTATCCAAATCATCCGTCTCAGACCAGAAAAGGGCCTGCTGATTTTGTGGCATCCCGTAAACAGCCAGGTCAATGTCGCTGCGGGGGGTGTTGTCGCCTCTGGCCCGGGAGCCGAAGAGAACGAGCTTCTCCGCCCCGTATTTGGCGGCCAGAGAGGCGAGCTGCTGGTAGAGAGGGGAAAGGCTGTGATCCATAATGTCACTCCTTGTTTTTGATAGGAAGGAACTTGTTCCAAGATGGAACAGGTTCAAATGTCCTGGGAAAAGTGTTTCTGAATAGAAAATAGCAATTCCGGGGTGTATGAAAGACTTTTTATATGATATGATGAATGAACATCAAAGGCTAAACATGCGGATTGCGGAAACAATACTGTCGGTTCGCCATGGGACCATCACATCGGCAACAGAACTTACCGCAACAGGAACTCGTTCGCTGTTATAGGGTTTGATTCCAATGATAGGTTTCCCGTACTTGAGAGCAGCATCAATTTCGTACTGCATCCATTCTCTGTGGGCGGCATACATGCCAGACAGAACAAGAACACAGTTTACGGGTTTGATTTTTCGATCAATGGCATCCTTGATCTGCATTTTAGTTTGAACAGAGGTCCCGTTCAGATTCTGTAATGGCTTGTCTGAGGGGGCGGAGTAGTTTCTATATCGAAAGAAAGGAGCGTTATCCAGAATCTTGACTAGAGACTCATAGTAAAATCCATAGCTCCATGCATGACTGATGAATAAGTCATAGCTTTTTAAATACGGCATTTCAAAACCTCCATTCAGAAAGGGTGATTAAATGAACCAGCTTAAGAAGTATAGAAAAAAGCCAGTGGTGGTACAGGCCTACGAGTGCAAAGAGGAAGAAATCATCCACACCCTGGAAGGGGATATGGTGGCCTCTGCTGGAGACTACATCATTGTTGGCCTAAAAGGGGAACGATACCCTTGCAAGCCCGATGTATTTCTGGCTTCTTATGAAGAGGTGGACGAAGATGTACCGCTGTCTGGGATGTGAGCATCTTTCATCCGAGTAGACCAGTTGGATCGTTCTTCATTCATTAGTGCTTCACAAGTTTCCACCAGAAGAGAATCGCGGTCTATCTGAGAAAGATTCTGATATTGCCCGCAGTTGTGCAAGTATTTTTCTTTCTCGGATTTCAGCGCCTCGCAGATGGAACGGGATTCGATCCAGTTCTCCTTCGAGCGACGCAAGAAAAGAACGCTTGTGAGGACGGAAGAAATTGCGCCGACCAGTGCAATAATGTACTTTGTCCATGGGGCAATATCAAGAAACAAGGTTAAAATAGGAATCGCTGCTGTCAAAATGATCCCAGCAACAGAGAGCCTGTAGTGCTCATTTTGAAACTTCGTACTTCGATTATCGTAATACTTTATTTGATCCTCAAGTCGAGTTGTAACATACTCATTGCGGACAGTAGAGTCATATCCTTCGGTACTCATCACAATACCTCCATGCAGTCCCTCGACATCATGTCGAGGGATTTTTCGTTGTGTAAATCACTCATGCCGGACACGGCTGAAGAAGCCGACGGCAAGGCCCAGGATCTCGATCTCATTCAAGCCGGTGCCCTCATAAACCAGATCGGGGTAGAGGGGGTTGCAGGCCCGGAGGGTGATCCGACTGTCATCATGGGAATAGTAGACCTTCTTCAAGGTGGCCTCGTCCCCGATGCGGACGGCGGCGATCTGACCGGTCTCCACCTCCGGCTGCTGCTTGATATAGACCACATCCCCATCGAAGATCCGGGCAGTGATCATGCTGTCACCTTGGCAGCGGAGGGCGAAGTCAGCCTGGATGTCCTCGGGAACAGAGACCACCTCGTCTGCGTCCTCAACAGCCAGGATGGGCTGGCCGCAGGCGATGTTGCCGACCAGGGGGACGTTGTAGGTCTTGGGGAGGGGAGATAGATTCTTGGGCAATGAAACATATTGGAGCTCTGTGAGAAAAGATGCAACGGAGGGAGTAGACTCTGCTGCACTGACGATTTCATAAGCTCTTACGAAATCGGATTCACTGGCAACGATTTGAGTAGAACCCTTTTTTACAATTACAGAAGTAGGGTTGCGGTAGGACTCAACGAATTCTACAGCAAACCCAGCTTTTTTCAAAAGAGCTTCCGCTTCATCGGATAACTTTTCAAATTCGAGAATAGCTGGGTCCTCGTTCTCCTCCTGATAGCCCATTAGATAGGCAGGCGTAACGCCAAGAGCTTTCGCAAAAGCGGCAATTTTGGACTGGCTCAAATCGACCTTGCCAGATTCTATTTTAGCAATAGAAGAACGGTCTCTGTATCCAACCATCTCAGCAAGTTGTCCTTGCGAAAAACCACGTTCTTCTCGTAGCAATTTGATCATTTCGTAAGTTTCCATAGAAACACCTCTTTCATAAGACTACAATACCATGGCCGTGAATTTGTGTCAACATTTTTTTAGAAATCAAAAGAAATATGTTGACAACTATTCACGAAGATGGTATCATCGAAGTGTGAATACAATTCACGGAGGTGATAGAATTGAATTGTCTTGAATTAAAAACTGCCATAATGAAAGCAAACAAGACCTATAGAAGTATAGCGCGTTCGCTAGGGATCTCTGAACAGGCTTTTTATAATAAAGTACAAGGGATAACTGAATTCAAAAATAGTGAAATTAAGAAGATTGCCAGTATACTTCATCTTTCTTTGGCAGAAGTGAACTTTATTTTTTTTGATTGCGAGGTGAATTAAATTCACCAACATAAAAAAGATTAGCCCACCAAAGAGGGCGGGCTTGAAAGGTATCAAATTGGATTGGAAGCAAAGAAGATCCATTCCTTACATAAGGCTTATCAGCCCGAACATTTGCAGGAATGTGGTCGTTGTTCCAAACAGAGCTGAAGCAAAAAAGGATGCGGTAAACCCGTGGGTCAGACCAGGGAAAACTGTTTTTCTGGTTACAGGTATCTTTTTTACAATCATGTAAACAAAGGAAATCGGTTCCACAACCACAACGCAGACTGCTGCAAAGACGAGCCCATAACCGATGTAGCATCCGGCGAAATACAGAATGATGGATACGATCGCAGGCAAAGGTTCTCCGGAGCTATTGAGTATCGGCTGAAACCTGAACCCAGGTCCTGGACCGGCGTAAACCATAATCAAAGCAAAAATCCATGTGTGGGCGATGACAACGGCGATTACGATGGTCGCTTCAATTCCACTGAATTTTGTTGGCTTCACAACCACCCCTCCTTTGCCATGATTGTACCACGAGATAAACGAGGTGAGAAGATGGAATTTGAAGTAAGAATAATCCTATCGTTGATAGCAGTGATTCTCGGCTCCTTCAGCGCCGGTTTTGCGATAGCAAATACCATCTGGTTGCTCCGTATATACCCGGCAACCGAAAAGAGAGAGGATAACCACAGAGGAGGTGACTGATATGTTTTGGAAGTGGATGGAAGAAAAACATCCAGTCCTGCACGAGGTGATCTGGTGGGCAGTAGATCTTATGGCACTGGCTGCACTCATACTTGCAGTGGTTGGAATAGTGCGATGATGGAGACCACCAGAGCAGCTGCTGCAATGGCTAAGGTCACCCAAGCGCGGATCTCTTTCCAGCGACTTGCATGAAGAGATTCCAAATAGGCACGTCCCTTATCGTTGATGCGATATTGCCTCGGAAAAACAGTATGAAAACTCTCATCGTATTCCGGGCATGCCATGGACTCCTCAGTGATGGCGTGATCGACCAGATGGCTTTCGACCAGAGCCTCCAACAGCCTGTAATCGTAGCCAGGGAAATTACGCTCTATATGATTCTGAAACCACCAATCATCATTCCTGTCAAACCATCGGAGTAAAGCTTTGGCTTCCTTGCTCAGCATAAGGCATCGCCTCCTTTTGACAACATTGTATCACGAGGTATGCGGAGGGGCAAGGAAACCGTTCAAACCAGTTCCGCAGTGTGAGACGTGCTCCCCTCCATCCGACGGGTTCGTACATCTGCACTTCAGTAAACGCATAACAGGCATTTCTCAAATTTTCTCCTATCTCTCATATTCTTTTTACACTACAGGGAGGGGAGTGCGTCTCACACTGCGGGATCCAAACCAGAAAGGAGGACCATCATGGAGAAAGCAACTTACCATGACCACCTGACCCGGCTCCGGGAGGTGTTTCCGGACTGCGAAAGCATCACCATTCCCCAGGCGGCCCAGTTCTATGGCTGCCACCCGGACACCCTGCGGCGTGACCGGACCTTCCCGGCCAAGAAGTGCGGCCGGTACAGCAAGGTCATGCTCATCAACTTTGCCCGCTGGCTGGCGGGGTGATTTGAATGCCCTCTCAGGCCGCCATCTGGCGGCCAGCTCCCCCAAAGGGGTGAGCTATATAGAGGAGGCCCCTCATCAGTCAGCTGTGCTGACAGCTTCTCCCCAGGGAGAAGCCAGATTCAACAGAAAGGAAATGATCTCATGAGAACCATTCAGTCTGAACGACAGGCCAGAGACCTGGAAACCATGATGAACATCGTCAACAACGATCCCCAGCACATCGCCCGGTCCAAGGCCAAGCGGGCGAAGGTGGAGCGGGCTGCCGCGGCCCGGAAGGAACCCATGGCACCGGAAACCGCCATCCTGGGCGCCCTGTCTGCCTTTGGTATGTGGTGCCTGGCCGTGGTCTGCCTGGTATGACCCGGCCCAAGAAAAAAGCTGCCCGCAGAGGTGGAGCTCTGACAGGCAGCAAAAACGTAATACACCAAAGATATTACCCTCCTATTATCCGGGAGGGGAGGAGGAAAGTCAAGATGGAGAAGAACATCTTATTGCAAAATCTGTCCGATCTGGAAGATCGGGTGTTTGCTCTGGAGAACATCAGCAGCGCTCTCAGTTTCTGGGAGGATCTGATCATAGAGGATGTGGAAGAGATCACGTCCTCCACCAAAAGGAATATACCTTTGCAGGTGACCTTTGCCACCCTGCGGGGATACCACAGCATCAGCGGGATCCTGGTGGATGCCCTGGGCAAAGAGGTAGAGGAGCTGAAGGCAGTTTGCGATGGGCTGTATCAGGCGGCCCGGAAGTGGGGAGAGGAGGAGCACCATGCTGAAGATCACTCTCGACGATAAGTCCGGCAAGTCCGAGATCATGGCCACGGGGTCCGGAGAAGACATTGTGGCCGAACTGCTGTTCTGCATCGCAGAGATCTACTCCAAGTTCCATCGGTCCAACCCTGCTTTTGGTCGGGCCTTCCGGGAGAAGATCCTGACGGCCATGCTGATGCCCAATAGCCCGGTATGGGATAGAGAGGGAACTACCGAAGGAATTCTCTTCTGCTTTCCAAGTCGGAAGGGGGACTGACCCGTGGTGAAAATCAACCAGTTAGAGGTGGAGAACCTCAAGCGGGTGAGATCCTGCCAGCTGACCCCCTCGCCCAGCGGCCTGACCATCATCGGCGGCCGGAACGGCCAGGGGAAGACCTCGGTGCTGGACGCCATCGCCTGGGCCTTGGGCGGGGAGAAGTACCGGCCTACCCAGGCCCAGCGGGAGGGTTCCGTCCTGCCGCCCCGGCTGAAGGTCACCCTGTCCAACGGGCTGGTGGTGGAGCGGGCCGGGAAGAACTCCGCCCTGAAGGTCACAGACCCGGCTGGCCGGAAGGCCGGTCAGCAGCTCCTCAACGAGTTCATCGAACAGTTGGCCCTGGACCTGCCCAAGTTCCTCAACGCCAGCAGCCGGGAGAAGGCCGAGATCCTCCTGAAGGTCATCGGGGTGGGGGACCAGCTGCTCCTGCTGGACCGGCAGGCCAAGGACCTCTACAACCAGCGTCATGCCCTGGGCCAGATCGCCGACATGAAGGCTAAGTTCGCCCAGGAACTGCCCGAGTATCCCGGCCTGCCCGAGGAGCCGGTCTCTGCTATGGAGCTGATCCAACAGCAGCAGGACATCCTGGCACGGAATGGAGAGAACCAGCGGAAGCGGGACCGGCTGACCAACCTGAAGACCCAGGCAGATCGACTTCGCCAGGATGTGGACTTCTATCAAAAGGCCCTGGCAGAGGCCAGGGACAAGCTGGCTCAGGCAGAGGCCGACCTGGAGACCGCACAGCGGACGGCCGAAGATCTCCGGGATGAGTCCACCGCAGAGCTGGAGGAGAGCATCCGCTCGGTGGACGAGCTGAACCGGAAGATCCGGGCCAACCTGGACCGGGAAAAGGCTCTGTCCGACGCGGAAGCCTACAAGGATCAGTACGACCAGCTGACCCGGGACCTGGAAGAGGTCCGCAGCCAGCGGCTGGACCTTCTTCGGGGGGCCAAGCTCCCTCTGCCCGGCCTGTCGGTGGAGGATGGTCAGCTGACCTACCAGGGGAAGAACTGGGACGGCCTCTCCGGCAGCGACCAGCTGAAGGTGGCGGCAGCCATCGCCCGGGCGGTCAACCCTCAGTGCGGATTTGTCCTGATGGACAAGCTGGAACAGATGGATCTGGACACCCTCCGGGAGTTTGGAGACTGGCTGGAAGGGGAGGGCCTGCAGGTCATCGCCACCAGGGTCAGCACCGGCGGGGAGTGTTCGGTCCTTATTGAAGACGGGTATGTAGTCGGGGAGGAACCGCCCCGACGGACCTACCAGGAAGGAGTGTTTTAAGTGCAGATCACACGAGGAAGACAGACCTCTGCTCTGAAGGTGGTGGTATATGGTCCGGAGGGGATCGGCAAGACCACCTTTTGCGCCCAGTTCCCGGGTGTGGTGTTCATTGACACCGAGGGGAGCACCAAGCATCTGGATGTGGCCCGCCTCCCCAAGCCCACCAGCTGGGCCATGCTCATGGAGCAGGTCACCTGGGTCCGGGATCATCCCGATCAGCTGGGGACCCTGGCCATTGACACGGCGGACTGGGCGGAGAAACTCTGCATCACTGCCGTCTGCGATAAAGCCAAGAAGAGCGGCATCGAGGATTTTGGATACGGCAAGGGCTACACCTATCTGGAGGAGGAATTCGGCAAACTCCTGAACCGCCTGGAAGAGGTGGTGGAACGAGGGGTCAACGTGGCCGTCTCTGCCCACGCCGCCATGCGGAAGTTTGAGCAGCCCGATGAAATGGCCTCCTACGACCGGTGGGAGCTGAAGCTCCAGAAGAAAACGGCTCCTCTCCTGAAGGAGTGGGCCGATCTGGTCCTCTTTGCCAACTACGAGACCTTCACCATCAAGCGGGAGGACGGCAAGACCAAAGCCCAGGGGGGCAAACGGGTCATGTACACCACCCACCACCCCTGCTGGGATGCCAAGAACCGGTTCGGTCTGGAGGAGAAGCTGCCTTTTGACTATTCAGCCATCGCCCATGTGGTGCCGGGGGGAGCAACAACCCCTCAGTCAGCCTGTGCGGCTGACAGCTCCCCTTGCACAGGGGAGCCACAGAATGGAATGGAGATGCCCTTCGATGACCACAGCTCCATGCCCCCGTACTTAAAGGCCCTCTTTGACCTGATGGACCAGATCGGCTCCACCGAGGAGGAGATCCGGGCCATTGTGGCGGCCAAGGGCTACTTCCCGGAGGACATGCCGGTGGAGGCCTACCCGGAAGATTTCGTATCCGGTGTTCTGGTGGGTGCCTGGCCCCAGGTGCGGCAGGCCATCCTGGATGCCCGACCCTTACCTTATTGAATGAAAGGAGACAAAGAGAATGAGTGAGTACAACAGCACCCAGGGCCACGAGCTGGACTGGGACTCTGAGATCCAGGCAGACGAAAAGGAATACATTACCCTGCCCGAGGGGGTGTATCCCTTCCGGGTGATCGGCTTCGACCGGGGCCTCTATGACGGCAGCGCCAAGGTCCCCAAGTGCAAAATGGCCACCCTCCATCTGGTGCTGGACGGCGGTCCTCTGGGAGAGGCCAACGTGGACGAGCGGCTCTACCTCCACAGCGACTTTGAGTGGAAGCTCTCCTCCTTCTTCGCCTCCATTGGCCTGAAGAAGAAGGGCCAGCGGGTGACCATGAACTGGAACGCCGTGCCCGGCGCCGCCGGCATGGCCAAGGTGGTGGTCAACACCTACACCAACAAGAACGGCCAGGAGCGCACCAACAACCGGGTGGAGCGGTTCATCCCGGCAGAGGAAGAGGGCGGCCGCAGTCAGCCCCCTGCTCCCGGCTATCCTCCTGCCCAGCAGGCCCAGCCCGAACCACAGCAGACGGCCATGGGCGGCTGGCCCCAGCGGACCCGGATGGCCGACTACCAGGCAGGTAAGTTCTGATGGAGCTGAGACCATATCAGGAGACGGCCAGACAGGCCGTTCAGAGCCAGTGGGACCAGGGGGTGCAGAGTACCCTCCTGGTCCTTCCCACAGGCTGCGGGAAGACGGTGGTCTTCTGTAAGATCGCCGAGGACCGGGTGCGGAAGGGAGAGCGCGGTCTGATCCTGGCCCACCGGGGGGAGCTGCTGGATCAGGCAGCGGACAAGCTCTTCCAGGCCACCGGGCTGAAAAGTGCCGTGGAGAAGGCCGAGCAGTCCTGCCTGGGCCGGTGGGAGCGGGTGACGGTGGGCTCGGTCCAGACCCTCCAGCGGGTGAAGCGGCTGGAGCAGTTCCCCCGGGACTACTTCCAGTTCATCGTGGTGGACGAGGCCCATCATGCTCTGTCCGAGGGCTACCAGCGGGTGCTGGAGTATTTCAGCTCCGCCCATGTGCTGGGGGTCACCGCCACCCCGGACCGGGGAGACAAGAAAAACCTGGGCCAGTATTTCCAGAGCCTGGCCTTTGAGTACACCCTGCCCCAGGCCATTCGGGAGGGGTATCTGTCCCCCATCCGTGCCCAGACCATCCCTCTCCAGCTGGACCTCACTGGGGTTGGCGTCCAGTCCGGGGACTTTAAGGCCGGGGATCTGGGTTCTGCCCTGGACCCCTACCTGGAACAGATCGCCCGGGAGATGGCCCAGGTCTGCCAGGATCGGAAGACGGTGGTCTTTCTGCCCCTGGTGAAGACATCCCAGAAGTTCCGGGATATCCTGAACCAGCATGGGTTCCGGGCGGCGGAGGTCAACGGAGAGAGCGCCGACCGGGCCCAAGTCCTCCGGGACTTTGAGGAGGGGAAGTACAACGTCCTGTGCAATTCCATGCTCCTCACTGAGGGCTGGGACTGCCCCAGCGTGGACTGTGTGGTGGTGCTGCGGCCCACCAAGGTCCGGGCCCTCTACTGCCAGATGGTGGGCCGAGGGACCCGGCTCTTTCCCGGGAAGGATCACCTCCTCCTGCTGGATTTCCTCTGGCACACCGAGCGGCACGAGCTGTGCCGTCCGGCCCACCTCATCTGCGAGAACCCCGAGGTGGCCAGAAAGGCCACGGAGGACCTGGAGGCGGCAGGGGAGGCCATGGATCTGGAAGAGGTGGTGGAGACCGCCTCTGAGGAAGTGATCCTCCAGCGGGAGGAGTCCCTGGCCAAACAGCTGGCCGACATGCGCCAGCGGAAGCGAAAGCTGGTGGATCCCCTCCAGTTTGAAATGTCCATCCGGGCGGAAGATCTGGTGAACTATGTGCCCAGCTTCGGCTGGGAGATGGCGCCTCCCAGCGACAAGCAGCGGGCGGCCCTGGAGAAGCAGGGCATCCTGCCCGACGAGATCGAGAACGCCGGCAAGGCTGCCCTCCTGCTGGACCGTCTGGCCAAGCGACGGGCCCAGGGGCTGGCCACCCCCAAGCAGATCCGGTTCCTGGAGAACAAGGGTTTCCGCTCGGTGGGCACCTGGACCATGGACGGGGCCAGCCGGATGATCTCACGGATCCAGGCCAGTGGCTGGCGGGTCCCCAGAGGGGTGGCTCCGGCCAGCTATAAACCGGAGGAGACTGCATGAGAGAAGAACGAACCTTGAACCTGCTTCCCCTGCTGGACTACATCGACCCGGGCCGCCTGTCCTATCAGGCGTGGGTGAGCGTGGGCATGGCCCTGAAGGAAGAGGGCTATGATCCCCAGGACTGGGACAGCTGGTCCCGCCGGGACTTTGGCCGGTATCGGGAAGGGGAGTGCGCCCGGAAGTGGGCGGGATTCCGGGGGAACGGGACCCCGGTCACTGGGGGCACCATCGTCCAGCTGGCCAAGGAGGGGGGATGGGTTCCCGCCCATCCCCGCCGGGAGTCGGGAGAAGGCCACGGCCTGGACTGGGACTCCGAGATTGGAGATCAGGACGACGTGGTGGTGGTCAACAAGGACTGGGTGGAGCGCCGGGAGATCCCCGGCCCCGGTCCGGACTGGGACCCAGCGGGGGATCTGGTCCGCTACCTGGAAACCCTCTTCGACTCCACGGAGACCGTGGGCTTTGTCACCGAGTCCTGGGAGCGGGAGGGGAAGCACTTCCCCACCAAGGGCCACTGGTCCTACACCGCCGGGGAGCTGATCCAGGAGCTGAACCGCTGCAGCGGTGACATCGGCGCCGTCCTGGGGGACTACAAGCCCGAGGTGGGGGCCTGGATCCGGTTCAATCCCCTGGACGGCCGGGGGTGCATGAACGAGAATGTCACCGACTTCCGCTATGCCCTGGTGGAGTCGGACGCCATGGACCTGCAGGAACAGTACGCCATCATCCGGGAGCTGGAGCTGCCGGTGGCCTGCCTGGTCCACTCAGGGAAGAAGAGCCTCCACGCCATCGTGAAGGTGGAGGCCGCCACCTATGAGGAGTACCGGAAGCGGGTGGACTACCTGTACACCGTCTGCCAGAAGAACGGGCTGGTGGTGGACAAGCAGAACCGCAACCCCTCCCGGCTCTCCCGGATGCCCGGTGTCATGCGAAACGGCAGCCCCCAGTACCTCATCGGTACCCACCTGGGCAGGCCATCCTGGGCCGAGTGGAAGGAGTGGATCGAGAGCGTCAACGACGACCTGCCCGACCCGGAGAGCATGGCGGCGGTGTGGGATGACCTGCCCGACCTGGCCCAGCCCCTCATCGACGGGATCCTCCGGCAGGGACACAAGCTCCTGCTGGCGGGGCCTTCCAAGGCGGGCAAGTCCTACGCCCTCATTGAGCTGTGCTGTGCCATCGCAGAGGGACGGCCCTGGATGGGCTTCTCCTGCGCCCAGGGACGCATTTTATATGTGAACCTGGAACTGGACCGGGCCAGCTGCCTCCACCGTTTCCGGGACGTCTACGAGGCCCTGGGCTGGCAGGCAAGGAACCTGCAGAACATCGACATCTGGAACCTGCGCGGCCGGTCCATCCCCATGGATAAGCTGGCCCCCAAGCTCATCCGCCGGGCCCTGAAGAAGAACTACCTGGCGGTGGTCATCGACCCCATCTACAAGGTCATCACCGGCGACGAGAACTCTGCCGACCAGATGGCCAACTTCTGCAACCAGTTCGACAAGGTGTGCACCGAGTTGGGGTGCGCCGTTATCTACTGCCACCACCATTCCAAGGGCAGCCAAGGCAGCAAGCGGTCCATGGACCGTGCCTCCGGCTCCGGGGTCTTTGCCCGTGACCCGGATGCCCTGCTGGACCTCATTGAGCTGGAGATCTCCGAGGATCTCCGCCGGCAGCAGGAGAGGGAGGCGGTGTGCGGATTCTGCCGGAGCAGCCTGGAGGAGGCCGGTCTCCTGGACCGGCTGGAGCCGGAGGATCACTACAACGAGCGGGCCCTGCAGGCGGCCTGCCAGGAGCTGCTGGGGATGGATGTGGAGCAGATCCAGGCGGTCCGAAAAGCCGTCCGGAGTTTCACTGCCTGGCGGATCGAGGGCACCCTGCGGGAGTTCCCCAAGTTCCCGCCGGTGAACGTGTGGTTCCAGTATCCCGTCCACCGGACGGACCGGATCGGCGTCCTGGCGGATATTGATCCGGAAGGGGAGGGTCCCTCCTGGAAGAAGAATTTCCGGAAGAAACGGACCAGCGAGGAGCGGAAAGAGGCTCAGGAATTAGGCCAGGAAGAGCTGCTGATGAGTGCGTTTACCTGGCTGGATGTAGAGCAGACAGGGGTCGTAAAAGTCGGGAAATTGATAGAACAAATTGGAAAAACAAAAAATACAGTGAAAAGTTGGATCGACAATTCTGCACTGTTTTCAAGAGATGAGCATGGTAATGTTCACCTGGTGTCAGGGTATCAAAATAAAAAATTGAACCCCTTTGACCGGGGGTCAGAAGGGGTCAATTGACAGCCAATTGACAGGGGGTCAAAAGGGGTCAATTGACAGGGTATCAAAACGGACTGATGGGGG
>JAFXCU010000081.1 GCA_017521345.1 Ruminiclostridium sp.
ACCTGGGCCGGGCCTCGGCGACCCTTCCCGGCACCTCCGGCAAGCACCCCTTCGCCGACATGAAGGGCCACTGGGCGGAGGGCTATACCGTCCGTCTGAATGAGCTGGGCATCATCACCGGCATGACCGAAAACGGCGTTGCCAAGTTTGACCCCAACCGTTCCATCACCCGAGGGGACTTCGCCCTCATGGCCGCCCGGTGGCTGGGTCTGGACCTGGAGGACTATGCCTCCGTGAAGCTCCCCTATGCGGACACCGCCTCCATCCCTGCCTGGGACTTGAACGCCGTGAAGGCCCTCTACGACCTGGGGATCATGGCGGGCAGCAAGGGGGCCGACGGCGCTCTGCGCGCCAATGCCAAGGCCTCCATCACCCGAGCCGAGGCCATGACCATTCTGGGCCGAATGCCGGAGAAGGGCTACGGCCAGGCCGACCTGTCCGTCTTCTCCGACGGAAGCAAAGCAGCCGCCTGGGCCAAGCCCCACGTAGCCA
Organism: Ruminiclostridium sp.; assembly: GCA_017521345.1. The sequence continues at coordinate 493 of JAFXCU010000081.1, forward strand.
CCCTGGTAGAACTGGGTGTGGTGGGCGGCTCCAACGGCCAGCTACGGCCAGATGCATCGGTGACCCGGGCCGAGGTGGCAAAAATGCTGCTGACCCTTTGGTAAATCAGGACTTTTCCCCCATTTCAGCGAAAAAAGTCTTGCAAAAGCAACGGGAGTATGCTATTCTATAGGACAGTCGATTATAGTCCCCGTGTTGTCGGGAGATTTTGATAACTAGTCTGAGCAAAACAGCTCTATGGAAAGGAACATCTTTATGGCTACCACCATCATTTCCGTTTTACAGGTCCTGGCAGGCATCGTCCTGATCGTCTTCGTCATTGGTCAGTCCGGCAAGCATTCCGGTCTGGGTGCCATCGGCGGTGCAAGCGAGTCCTTCCTGTCCAAGAATCAGGCAAAGTCCGCAGACGCCAAGCTGGCCAAGTGGACCAAGTGGGTCGCACTGGTCTTCGTGCTGCTGACCCTGTCCCTGTCCCTCATCTAATCGTTGACCAACCGAAATGCCCTTCCCCCGGAAGGGCATTTTGTTATGTCATACCACACACCCAATAGGAGAATACTATGACCAGAGAAGAAGCATTCGACATGCTGGACCGGATGGCCAAGGGCATCGCTGAAATGTTCGGCGCCAACTGCGAGACCGTCATCAATGACCTGACCGACCCCCTCCACCCCATCCTGGCCATTTACAACAGCCACGTCTCCGGCCGTTCCGTGGGCTCCACCCAGGACGTCACCGGTGTGGAACTGGAAGTGGATCTGGACACCGACATGGTGAACCTGCTGGCCGTGACCCCCAACGGACAGCAGACCAAGAGCTCCACCTTTTCCATCAAGGGGGATGACTACCACTTTGCCTTCGGCATCAACTACGACTACACCCCTCTGTCCTACGCCAACCGGGTCCTGCTGGACCTGATGCACACCGAGGTGGACTTCCGCAGCGCCATCTACAAGCCCCAGGACGGCGGCATCGGCGAGATCTTCGACGCAGCCGTTCTGCGCATCGGCAAGCCCGTCCGGGAGATGAACAAGTCCGACCGCATCCGGGTCATCGAGCACCTGAAGGAGATGGACGCCTTCTCCTACCGCCGTGCCGTCCCCTATGTGGCCACCCACCTGGGGGTCTCCCGGTACACCATCTACAAGTACCTGGACGAAGTGAACGGCAAGCCCCAGGAGGGTGCCGAACAGGAGGAAGCCTAATGCAGCAGCGCATCAACGACTATTTTGCAGGTAAAGAGAAGGAACTCATCGAGGCCGTCTCCCGCCTGGTCCGCATTGACAGCACCATCGGCGAAGCCCAGCCCGGGATGCCCTTCGGCCCCGGCCCTGCAGCTGCCCTGGAAGAGATGCTGCAGCTCTCTGCTGAGCTGGGTCTGCCCGGCCAGAACCTGGAGGGCTATGTGGGCACCGTGGACCTGAACGACCAGGAGACCGCCCTGCACATCCTGGGCCACCTGGACGTGGTAGACGGCGGCGAGGGCTGGACGGTCACCCAGCCCTTCCAGCCCAAGCTGGTGGACAGCCTCCTCTACGGCCGGGGCACCGACGACGACAAGGGCCCCATGGTGGCCGCCCTCCTGGCCATGAAGGCCGTGAAGGACCTGGGCATTCCCTTGAAGAAGAACGTCCGGATGATCCTGGGCACCGACGAGGAGACCGGTTTCCGGGACATTGATTGGTATTTCGACCGTCATCCCCATGCCCCCTACACCATCTCCCCCGATGCGGATTTCCCCATCATCAACATTGAGAAGGGCCACTATCAGCCCACCTTCACCGCTTCCTGGGACCAGGAGACCGCTCTGCCCCGGGTGACCAGCCTCACCGGCGGCCCCCGGCTGAACATGGTCCCCCCCAAGGCCAACGCCCTGGTGGCAGGCCTGACCGCCGCAGACATCCAGGCGGTCATCCCCACCCTGGGTCTGGAGGACATCTCCTTCACCCTGACCCAGCAGGAGGACGGCGTCCACATCCTGGCCGTTGGCCAGGGGGCCCACGGCTCCACCCCCGAGGAGGGCCGCAACGCCCAGACCGCGCTGGTGTCCCTGCTGGCCGCCCTGCCTCTGGCAGACTGCCCCTCCACCCAGGCCATCCGCACCCTGCACGGTTTCTTCCCCCACGGGGACTTCACCGGCAAGGCCCTGGGCATCGCCCAGTCCGACGAACTGTCCGGCCACCTGAGCCTGGCCTTCACCCGCATCGACCTGAGCGGCACCGGCTTTGAGGGCCGCTTCGACAGCCGCACCCCCCTGTGCGCCAACGACGAGAACACCCGTCTGGTGACCGAGTCCGTCATGACCAAGGCAGGCTGGACCGTGAAGGGCGAGATCGACCCGCCCCACCACGTCCCCGCCGACTCCCCCTTCATCCAGACCCTGGCCAAGTGCTATGAGATGTACAGCGGCCGGAAAAGTGAGTGCCTGTGCATCGGCGGCGGCACCTACGTCCACGGCATCCCCGGCGGCGTGGCCTTCGGCGCCTCCATGCCCGGTTTCGTCTCCAACCTCCACGGCCCCGACGAGCGGGTGAACGTGGCGGACCTGCTGACCGCAGCCAAGATCTTCACCCAGGTGATCATTGAGCTGTGCGCATAACAAAATCCCGACTGCTTCCGCAGTCGGGATTTTTTCTGTGCTGCGAGGGTGGTACCACGCCATGTAGGGACTGGTCTTGACCAGTCCGCCGTTCCCGCACCGCCTCGGAACGGTCAAGACCGTTCCCTACATTATATGTCGGCAGGTTTGGGGTGTAGGGGCCGATGCCCACATCGGCCCAATCCACGTTCCAGGTCATCACTACGTTGGCGGGCGATTCGTGAATCGCCCCTACGATGCGAAAGAACCCAAAGCCTCCCTCTCAGAGGGAGCCTTTTTACTTCAGTTCCTTTTCCAGCTGGGCGATCTCCCGGCGGATGGTGTCCTCCGGCCAGCGCTCCTTCAGCTCGGCCAGAGCCTCCCTTGCCAGGTCCTTCTCGCCCATGGCCATGAGGCGGTAGACCTCCAGGGCGGCCATGAGAGCGCCCGTACCGGGGTTGCCCCGGAGAGGGGTCAGCTCCTCCCGCTGATCCTCCAGGATCTCCACGGCTTTGCGCTTCCGGTTCAGGTGGAACTGGGTCAGGGCATAGTCCGCCCAGTAGATCCCCTTCTGGTTGGGGGGCAGCAGCTTGGGATCCAGCTTCTCCAACAGGTCAGCGGCGATGCGGTAGGCCCCCTTCTGGCAGTAGGCCGCCGCCAGGTTGATGTTCTTGCTCTGCTTCAGGCCCAGGGAGGTGGGTTCTCCCATGATGGCGTTGAGCTTTTCAATGTACTGGTCGGGGTCCTGCTGGAGCAGGGGAAGGATGGCATCCACCTGCTTGCCCAGTTTTCGGAAGTAGGACATATCCAGCCAGGACCGCAGCAGGAAGGCCGCCACGATCAGGCCCACTGGCCCGCCGATGATGATTCCAATGGAGCAGTCCAGAACGATCAGAACCACCAGCAGGGCAATGGCGGCAACAACGGCAATGCCCCAATAGAGGGTATTTTTCCCTTTCTTATTCTCTTTCATTCTGCTTCCTCACTTTCTTCCTGGTCATTTTCCCGGGCCGCCCGGTCCTTAGCGCACTCCTGCACAAAGAGCATACTGGCTATGGAGGTGTAGGGGGTCACATACAGGTCCGTGATGTTATAGGTCAGCTGAGAGATGAAGAACCAGGGCAGCA
>JAFXCU010000082.1 GCA_017521345.1 Ruminiclostridium sp.
CAGCTGTCCAAGGCCCTCCAGGCCGCTCTGAAGGAAGAGGAAAAGCGGAAGAACGCAGAATAAGCCAAACTCCCGAGACAAAAGTCTCGGGAGTTTTTAGATATAAGGCCCCCTCCGGGAGGGGGCTGTCAGCGAAGCTGACTGGGGGAGAATGCGAGAGACTCCCTCCGTCACGGCTTCGCCGTGCCACCTCCCTCTAGGAGGGAGGCTTAGGAAAACTCTATCAGAAGTCTTCCTTTTTCAGTTTCTTGATGGTCCGTTTCACCGAGGTCTTTGCCTGCTCCCAATCAGAGGGGCGGTTGGGGTCGGGCCGTCGGGCCAGAATGAGGTGACAGCAGGGACAGTAATGGGCGGGGAGATAGCAGCCATGGACCATGCGTTCCTTGAGGGTGCTGGCATCTACGCTGAACGCAGGATATTCAACCATGGAGCCGGTTTTATTTGGAGTGAAGTAGAGAGTCTGTCCTCTCAGAAATCCCTCGTTCATGTATTCGCCGCAATCAGGACAGCGCATGATTCTCACCTGTCTTTCTGCCTCCAGTATGCCATAGAAAGGCAGGTGGCGCAAGGCTTATCTCTGTTTTGCCAGGTCCAGAGGTCCGTCCTTTCGCTGGTTCAGGTGGGGGAGGGTGGCCTCCAACCCCTGGATGACGCACAGCTCTGGGTCGGGGGCCACCCTGGCGGGAATGCCCACGGCCTGGAAGATGGCCTCGGCCAGGCCGGGCAGGAGACTGCCCCCGCCGGTGAGGAGGATCCCATTTTCTTTTACATCCTGAGCCAGCTCCGGCGGGGTCTTTTCCAGGAGGGCTTGGATGGCGGATGTGATTTCAGTCACCACCGGCTGAAAGGCGTTGGCGGCCAGGGCGGCGGTCAGGTCCATTTCCTGGGGCAGACCGGTGGTGAGGCACTGACCTTTTACGGTCATTGCCCCTTCCGGTTCCAGGGTCTCCTTGATGGTCCGGGCGGTCTGCCGCCCCAGCACCAGGCTGTGATCCCGGCGGACAGCCTGGATGAGGGCCTCCTCCAGCTTGTCCCCGGCGGCGGGGATGCACACCGAGGCCATCACCCGGCCCATGGCCAGGACGACTCCGTCGGTGACCCCGGCCCCGATGGTCACCACCAGCTGGCCCTTCGGCCCCTCCACTTCCAGCCCTGCTCCCAGGGCGGCGGCCAGGGGAGCTTCCATGAGAAAGACCTTCCCGGCTCCGGCCTGAAGGGCGGCTTCCAGGAGGGCCCGCTCCTCCACCGGGGAGATCCCCGTGGGCACCGACAGCAGGAGCCGGGGCTTTCCCAGGCACCGACCCAGCCCCTTTTTCCAAAAGGTGTGAAGCATGGCCTGGACCACCCCGCTGTCTGCTGCGGCGCCATGCTGAATGGGCCGGAGGGCGGTATACCCGCCGGGGGTCCGGTCCAGCAGCTCCCGGGCGGCCTGTCCCATGGCCAGGACCTGGCCGGTCTGCCGGTCTGCCGCTGCCAGGCTGGGCTCCCGGAGGACCACTCCCTGTCCGCTCACTGCCCCCTGGACCGTGGCGGTCCCCAGGTCCAGGGCCATGTCTCGATGCAATCCCATATCCCTCGTCCTTTCGTCTTCAAATCAGGACAAGCATACAACAAAGAGAAAGAGCCTTTCCCTCGAATGGTGGGGAAAGGCTCCTGTTTTATCTGTCTTTTGGGGTCCGGCAGAAGGCGGCGGCCACCACCTGGCTGGCTCCGGCCTGGCGCAGGGTCCTTGCACCCTCCTCCAGGGTGGCGCCGGTGGTGAGGATGTCGTCGATGACCAGCACCCGTTTGCCCTGAACCAGCTCTGGATTGGGTACGGCATAGACCCCGGCCACGTTGGTTTTCCGTTTCCGGCCGTCCGGTAAAGAGGACTGAGCGGGGGTGTTTTTGGTCTTGGTCAGCAGCTGGACGGCCTGGGTGCCCAGAGCCTTGGCGGTCTCCTCTGCCAGAAGTCGGGCCTGGTCGTAGCCACGCTTTTTCAGGGTAGCCTCGGACACGGGCATCCAGGTGATGCAGTCATAGGCTCCAGGCAGGAAGAAGCGGATCTGTTTGGCCAGCACCGGGCCGAAGGCCTTGGCGTGGCCGGGATGGTTCTGGAACTTGAACCGGCTGACCTCGGTCCGAAGAGGCTCCCGGTACCAGGCGGCGCAGACGCACCGGGAATACTCCGTGCCGGGGAAGAGGGCCTGGGGACCGGTAAGCCAGAAGTCGGCCTCCTGACACTTTCGGCAGGGGTCCAACCCGGCCTTGTCCAGGAGAGAGCCGCAGAACTTGCACCGAGGCGGGAAGAGGATATCCAACACAGAATCCCAGATGGCCATGGAATCACCCCTTTGCCAATCTGGCCCGCAGGCCGCTGTACCGCCGCTGCTGGCGGTCGTTGGCGGCCATCCGGGCCACCACCTGGTCGTCGCCCACCAGGATGAGAAGCTCCTTGGCCCGGGTCATGGCGGTGTACAGGACGCCGCGGGTGAGGAGCATGGGGGCGGCGTCCACAGCGGAGAGGATGACCGCCCGGTACTCGCTGCCCTGGGCCTTATGGACGGTGATGGCGTAGGCCGGCTCCAGCTGGCTCACCATGTCGGGGGTGTACTCTGCCCGGTGGCCGTCGAAGTCCACGGTGATCACCCCGCTGTGGGGGTCGATGGCCTCTACCTGGCCGATGTCGCCGTTGAAGATGCCCATACCCACCCCGGAGCCGTCGGTCTCCTCCCACAGGACGTCGTAGTTGTTTTTCACCTGCATGACCCGGTCTCCCACCCGGTACAGGGCGGGGCCGTAGGCCTTTTCGGTCTTGCTGGGGGCAGGAGGGTTCACTGCCGCCTGGAGGGCCCGGTTCAGGGAGTTGGTACCAGCCGTCCCCTTCCGGGTGGGGGAGAGGACCTGGATCTGGTCAGGAGAAATGCCCATGTTTTTGGGCAGGCGGGTCTGGCAGAGCTCCACGATGGTCTCCACGGCGGACTCCGGGTTCAGCCGCCGCAGGAAGAAGAAGTCCCCGGCGGGGTCGTTGATGAGAACGGGGCAGTTGCCCTGGTCCACCTCCCGGGCGCCCCGGATGATGGCTGAGGCGGCGGCCTGACGGAAGATCTCGGTGAGCCGCAGGGTGGGCAGCCGCTGGGATCGGAGCAGGTCGGACAGCAGGTTGCCCGGACCCACCGAGGGGAGCTGGTGAGGGTCGCCCACCAGCACCAGGCGGCAGCCTCCAGGCAGGGCGGCCAGGAGGGCCTGCATGAGAACGATGTCCACCATGGAGGCCTCGTCCAGGATGACGGCGTCGGTGTCCAGGGGGTCCCGCTCATTGTGGGCGAAGGACAGGCCGCCGCTGGCCGAGTCGTACCGGGTCTCCAGCAGCCGGTGGATGGTGGAGGCTTCGGCGCCGCAGGTCTCGGATAAGCGCTTGGCCGCCCGGCCCGTGGGGGCGGTGAGGGCGGTGCGCAGGTGTAAGTGGTCGAAGAGGGCCAGAATGCCTCGGAGGGATGTGGTCTTGCCGGTGCCGGGGCCGCCGGTGAGGAGCATCACCTGCTGACGGGCGGCGGTTTTCACGGCCTCCACCTGGAGGGGGGCGTAGGTGATGCCCTGCTCCCGCTGGATCCGGTCGATGAGCCGGTCCAGGTCGTCGGGAGGACAGAGTTCCTCCCCCTCCATGGACAAAAGCTGGTTGGCCACATAGGTTTCGCAGTCGTAGAGCTTGCTCAGGTAGCAGGCATCCTGGCCGGCGATATCCTCCCGGATGATCTTATGTCGGTCCAGCAGGCCCTCCATCACAGGTTCCAGATCCTCTTCGGACGTCCCCAGCAGCTTGGCGGCGGCAGGCAGGAGCTTGCCGTAGGGCAGGAACACATGGCCGTTATCCAGATTGTGGGACAGGGTGTACAGGAGACCGGCCTCCAGCCGGAGGGGGTCATTGGCCTCGATGCCCACGGAGAGAGCCAGCTTGTCCGCCGTGGGGAAGGGGACGAAGAGGGGTTCGTCCACCAGAAGGTAGGGGTCTGCCTTGATGACCGTCAGGGCCATGTCCCCGTACCGGCGGTACAGGGGCATGCCGATCTGGAGGGGCAGGTCGTGGGCAGAGAGAAAGTCCAGCAGGCGGCGCATGGCCAGCTGCATGCACAGGGACTGGCGGATGGTCTCTGCCCGCTTGGGGGAGATGCCCTTGATCTTGGTCAGCTCCTGAGGGCTCTCCTCGATGACCGTCAAAACGTCCTCGCCAAAGGTATCCACCAACCGGCGGGCGGTGGCGATGCCCACCCCCTTGATGGCCCCGGAGGCCAGGTATTCCAGAACGGCCTTTTCTCCCACGGGCATCCGCCGCTCCACCACCTCGGCCTGGAGCTGTTCCCCATATGTACTGTGGCGCTTCCACTGGCCGTGGACGGCCAGACCCTCGCCGGGGCTGATGCCGGGCATGGTGCCCACCACCGTCACCTCGTCCCCGTCGGGGGTGTCCAGGCGCAGGATGGTATAGCCGTTCTCCTCATTGCGGTAGATGACCGAGGAGACGGTTCCTTCCAGAAAGATCAGTTCAGAGGGTGCAGCAGTCATGGGCGTCCTTCCTTTGCAGGATGAGTGTGGCCTCTTCCGCCGGGCAGAAGAGGAGGGTGGGCTCCTTTCGGAGCAGGGCGGACAGGGTCTCCTGTCCGGCGGGGGTGAGTCCGGCGTCCACCACCAGAATGGTAAAAGCCGACAGCTTTTCCTCCTGGAGCCACAGCAGGTGGCGGAGGGTATGCTCCAGTCCGTCCCCATCCCCCGATGCGGGCAGAACGGCGAAGACCGGAACGGTTCCCCGCTGACTGGGGTGGAGAAGGCGGAAGAGGAGCTTGCGGTCAAGGGTAAAGAGCAGGGCGGCACAGAGGACCGCCAGCAGGATCTCCACAGCCAGGGTCATAGAAACACCTCCGGGGTATTCTATGATGGGGTACGGCGGGGTGTGCTTCGACGGTGGAGTGGGCCGATGTGGTCATCGGCCCCTACGAGCGGGGAACTATGCCTGTAGGGGCGGATGACCACATCCGCCCGGAAACGTGGCAGACAGCACAGCGTTTGTTATTTCAGCAGTTTTTTCAGATACCGGCCCGTATAGGAAGCCTCACACTGGGCTACCTCTTCAGGGGTTCCCGTGCAGACGATGTGTCCGCCGCCGGCGCCTCCCTCGGGGCCCAGGTCGATGACGTGGTCGGCAGATTTGATCACATCCAGGTTGTGTTCGATGACCACCACGGTGTTGCCCCCCTCCACCAGTCGGTCCAGGACCTGGAGGAGGTTCTGGACATCGTAGCTGTGCAGGCCGGTGGTGGGCTCGTCCAGGATGTAGATGGTCTTGCCCGTGGACCGTTTGGCCAGCTCGGTGGCCAGCTTGACCCGCTGGGCCTCGCCGCCGGAGAGGGTGGTGGAGGGCTGGCCGATCTTGATGTAGCCCAGGCCCACCGAGGACAGGGTCTCCAGCTTTCGGTGGAGCTTGGGCAGGTTCTGGAAGAACTCCAGACCCTCGTCCACGGTCATGTCCAGCACGTCGTGGATGTTCTTGCCCTTATACTTCACTTCCAGGGTCTCTCGGTTGTACCGCTTGCCCTTGCAGACCTCGCAGGGGACATAGATGTCGGGAAGGAAGTGCATTTCGATTTTTAACAGGCCGTCGCCGGAGCAGGACTCGCACCGGCCGCCCTTTACGTTGAAGGAGAAGCGGCCGGGGCCGTAGCCTCTGGACTTGGCGTCGGGGGTGGAGGCGAAGAGCTCCCGGATGTCGTTGAAGAGGCCGGTGTAGGTGGCGGGGTTGGACCGGGGGGTCCGGCCGATGGGGGACTGGTCGATGGCGATGACCTTGTCCAGGTATTCCTCCCCTTCCAGGGCCTTGTGCTTACCCGACCGGACCTTCATCCGGTTCAGGTCGGCCCCCAGCCGCTTAAAGAGGATCTCGTTGACCAGGGAGGACTTTCCGGACCCGGACACGCCGGTGACGCAGGTGAAGGTCCCCAGGGGGAAGGTCACGTCGATGTCTGCCAGGTTGTTTTCTGCCGCACCCCGGACCACCAGGCTGTGGCCGTTGCCGGGGCGGCGGGTCTTGGGAATGGGGATGGCCCGGGCGCCGGACAGGTACTGGCCGGTGAGAGAGTTGGGCTCGGCCATCACGTCCTCCACGGTGCCGGCGGCGATGACTTCACCGCCGTGGACCCCGGCCTTGGGGCCAATGTCGATGAGGTAGTCGGCGGCCCGCATGGTGTCCTCATCGTGCTCCACCACGATGAGGGTGTTGCCCAGGTCCCGCAGGTGCTTCAGGGTCTCCAGGAGCATGTCGTTGTCCCGTTGGTGGAGACCGATGGAGGGCTCGTCCAGGATGTACAGCACCCCCATGAGGGAGGAGCCGATCTGGGTGGCCAGGCGGATGCGCTGGCTCTCGCCGCCGGACAGGGTGCCTGCCTGGCGGTTCAGGGTCAGGTAGGACAGACCCACGCTCTGGAGGAAGCCCAGGCGGGCCTTGACCTCTTTCAGGATCTGGTGGGCGATCTGGGCCTGGGTCTCGGTGAGGACCAGGCCGTCCACGAAGGACAGGGCGTCATTCACCGGCTGGTGGCAGAATTCATCGATGTTCAGGCCGCCTACGGTGACCGCCAGG
>JAFXCU010000083.1 GCA_017521345.1 Ruminiclostridium sp.
GGTACTGCCCCTCCATTGAGGACAAGGTGGTGCGGTTCTCCGACAAGGACCGCCACCAGCTCTTCCTGGAGCCCATGGGCCTGGACACCGAGGAAATTTACATCCAGGGCTTCTCCTCCTCCCTGCCGGAGGACGTGCAGATCCAGATGATGCACACCCTTCCCGGCCTGGAACACGCCGAGATGACCCGCCCGGCCTACGCCATCGAGTACGACTGCGTGGATCCCACGGAACTGCTCCCCACCCTGGAGCACAAGAAGGTCTCCGGTCTCTATGGCGCCGGTCAGTTCAACGGCTCCTCCGGCTATGAGGAGGCCGCCGTCCAGGGCTTTGTGGCCGGTGTCAACGCTGCCCTGAAGATCCTGGGCCGGGAGCCTCTCATCCTGGACCGGAGCCAGGGCTACATCGGCGTCCTCATCGACGACCTGGTGACCAAGGGGACCAACGAGCCCTATCGCATGATGACCTCCCGGACGGAGTACCGCCTCCTCCACCGCCAGGACAACGCCGACGAGCGGCTGTGCCACGTGGGCCACGCCATCGGTCTGGTGAGCGATGAGCGGTACCAGCGGGTGCTGGAAAAATATCAGAATGTCAAGCGGGAGCGGCACCGCCTGGAGCACAGCGGCGTGGCGGCCTCCCAGGCCCTGAACGACCTGCTGGCATCCAAGGGGGAGCAGCCCGTGAAGAACAGCTGCCGACTGGCAGACCTCCTCCGCCGCCCCCGTTTGACCTACGACGACCTGGCCCCCGTGGACCCCGACCGGCCGGACCTGCCCAGGGCGGTCACCGAGCAGGTGGAGATCTCCATCAAGTACGAGGGCTACATCGCCCGCCAGCAGCGGCAGGTGGAGGAGATGCGCCGTCTGGAGGGAAAGCGTCTCCCGGCGGATATCGACTATAACGACCTGTCCGGTCTGCGTCTGGAGGCCCGCCAGAAGCTCAGTGAGATCCGGCCCCTGAACCTGGGCCAGGCCTCCCGCATCTCCGGGGTCTCCCCGGCGGACATCGCCGCCCTGATGATCTTTATGGAGCGCCGGGGGCAGTGACCTGTATTTGCGCACCCGCACCCTGACGATGTGTTATGTAGGGAACGGTCTTGACCGTTCCGACGTAGGTGCGGGGACGAGCGGAATGGTCAAGACCATTCCCTACATGGCGTGGTGCTACGTTCCGTTTGCCCGCCGTTGACAACCACTCCGAAGGGAGAAGCAACCATGACTTTAACCAACGTAAAAGGCAACACCTGGGTGGCCGATGGCCCCCAGCTCATCGGCCTGTATGTGATGGGCGACAAGTGCGTCATCCTGGACCCCGGCAGCGGCAAGCTCCAGGCCGACCTGGACGAGACCATCCGCGCTGCCGGGTGGGCCCCTGTGGGGGTCATCTGCACCCACATGCACTACGACCACCACGAGGGCACCAAGTACTTCCGGGAGAAGTACGGGGCCCTGTCCTGCCTGCCCCAGCTGGAGGCTGACATCGTCCGCTGTGAGCAGAGCCTGAAGAACCACCTCTTCAACTTTACCATGGGCCTTGTCCGGACCTATCCCCGGCTCCAGGCCCTCATCGGCCCTGTGGACCGGGTGATCGAGTTTGGGGAGACCGAGATCGACTTCTGCGGGGCCAAATTCGGCATCGTCCGCACCCCCGGCCACTCCCCGGACCACATCTGCATCGTCACCCCCGACAACGTCTGCTTCGCCGGCGACACCCTCATGACCGAAGAGGTCCTGAAGGACTCCATGGTCCCCTTCGTCTACGACATGGTGGACGACCTGGCCAGCAAGGAGCTCATGAAGACCCTGGAATGTGACGCTTTCATCTTCTGCCACAAGGGGCTGGTCTATGGCTCCGTGGCCGACCTGGCCCAGGACAACATCGACCGCATCCGCCAGCAGCTGGCGGCCATCACCAAGCTGGTGGACAAGCCCATGACCTACAGTGAGTTTTACGCCGCTGTGGTCACGGAAATGGATCTGCCCGTGGGCCATCCCCACCGGGCCCAGCACCTGGAGCGGTACATCCGCCCCTATCTGGAGTACCTGGTGGACACCGATGCCATCGAACTCATCGACATAAACGGTGCACCTGCCGTCCAGCCCAAGGGGTGGAACCATGAATACGAAGGTGGTTCTGGGCCTCTCCGGAGGCGTGGACTCCGCCGTGGCCGCCTGTGTCCTGCTGGACCAGGGCTGGGAGGTCCACGGCCACTGGCTGGACATCGGCCTGGGTGGCCGGGAGGACGCCGAGGCGGTAGCCGCCCGGCTGAACATCCCCTTCTTCGCCGGGGACATCCGCCAGGAGCTGGAAGAGCAGGTCATGGGCCCCTTCCAGCGGGACTACCTGGAAGGGCGGACCCCTCTGCCCTGTGCCCGGTGCAACCCCACGGTGAAATTCCCCGCCCTCTTCCGGTGTGCCGATGCCATCGGTGCTGACTTCGTGGCCACCGGCCACTATGCCCAGATCGACGGGGAAGCCCGCCTGACCCGGGGTGCCCACCGGAACGACCAGGCCTATATGCTGGCCAGACTGCCCAGGGAGATGCTCTCCCGGCTGGTCTTTCCCATCGGCGGCCTGGAAAAGACCCAGGTCCGGGAATTGGCCCACCAGTACGGCATCCCTGTGGCGGACAAGCCCGACAGCATGGAGATCTGTTTCATCCCCGACGGGGACTACGCCGCCTGGCTGGACGCCCACGGCACCACGCCGCCTCCCGGCAACTTTGTGGACCGGACGGGGAAGGTCCTGGGCCGACACAAGGGCATCCACCACTACACCATCGGCCAGCGCCGAGGCCTCAGCATCCCCGCCGAACACCGGCTCTTCGTTTCGGAGATCCGCCCCCAGGACAACACGGTCATCCTGTCCGATGGCTCCGATCTCATGGCAGACCGGGTGTGGGGGGAGGACCTGAACCTGCTGGCCCATCTGGTGGAGGGGGACGAAATCACCGTCCGCCTGCGCCATTCCAAACAGGAACACCCCGCCATCTTCCATCCCACCCAGGATGGGGCAATGCTGGAGCTGTTGGAGCCCGCCCGGGCCCCCACCCCGGGACAGCTGGCGGTTTTCTATCAGGGGGATATCGTCCTGGGCAGCATGTGGATCACCGCCGCCCGGCGCATCCAGCCCGAATAAATGAAAGGAGGACAAAGCATGGAACTGGAACACGTGAAAGGGAACACCTGGGTCCTGAAGGACTGGGAGCTCATCCCTTTGTATAAGCTGGACGAGACCCGCTGCGTCCTCCTGGACACCGGCCTGGCTGAGCAGCGGGAGGCCCTGGACAAGGCCCTGGAAGAGGCCGGCCTGACCCCTGTGGGGGTCCTGTGCAGCCATGCCCACATCGACCATATGGGCAACAACGCCTTTTTCAAGGAGAAGTACGGCACCCGGATCGCCATGTCTTTGGGAGAGGCCGCCCATCAGTTTTCCTACCTGGCCATGGGGGTGCCCAACTACATCCTCTCGGTGGGGGACCTCGTGTCCTCCTCTGCCCACGGAGGGACCATCCATCTGGCTGACCGGATCATCCTGCCGGGAGAGACCACCATCGAGTTTTGCGGGGTGGAGTTCGAGATCATCCCCACCCCCGGCCACACCAGCGACCACATCTGCGCCAAGACCCCGGACAACGTCCTGTACCTGGCCGATGCCATGATGACCGGCCGAACGTTACACCACTCCAAGTTCCCCTACGCATACGACATGGGGGCCTATCTGGACTCCATGCGGGAGCTCCGGTCTGTTCCGGCGGACAAGTACATCGTGGCCCACTACGGCATCTATGATGAGATTTTGCCCCTCATCGACATGGAGGCCCGGTTCCTGCGCCAGCGGATGCTGGACCTGCTGGACCTGGTGGAGGGCTACACCACCCCCAAGATGATGGCCTCGGCCATCTGCCGGGCCTATCACATCAATGCCCACTCCGTCCGGGACCTGGGCTACTTCGAGGCGGCCAGCCTGTCCTACATCAACTACCTGCGGGAGCTGGGGGAGCTGGAGGCCTACATCGAGGACAATATGATCCTGTATCGCCTCACCGACCAGGCCAAGACCCGCCGGGCAAAGGAGAGCGATCTGCCCCCCACGGGGTTGTTCCGCTGACATGAAAAAATCCCTTCCGAATGTCAAATTCGGAAGGGATTTTGTTGTTCGTAAGACCTCAGGCTCCCTTGTGTAAAGGGAGCTGGCACGGCGGAGCCGTGACTGAGGGATTGTGCAGCAGGAACCTTTCGGTTCTACTGGGTGTTTATGCGAATTCGTAACGCTGGTTTTGACAATCCCTCCGCCTCGCATTCGCTCGGCACCTCCCTTTGCACAAGGGAGGCTTGGGATGCGCCATACGCAGGAAGGGGGTGCGTCTTATTGGGCGGTCAGCTCCGCTTTGGCCAGGTAGTCCATGACCCAGTCCTGGACATCCCCGGAGAAGGTCATGTGGGCCACATAGTAGTCGGTGGTCCGGGCATCGCCGTGTACCAACTCCAAAATCCGGTAGCCAGTGTCCTGGCTGTCGGCGTCATAAATGCTGTAGCAGTGGGTGCCCAGCATGCTGTACCGATCTAAGTCCAGGCTTTCTGCGTTGGGATAGTATTTTTCCAAAATCTCTGGTGAGAGGTGGTCGTTGAACCGATACCCCTCAACCGTCTCAGTCTCCGGCCAGGCGGAGGAGAGGAGGCTGGTCCAGGTGGCGGTAAAGGTGGTGGGCTGGACGGTGAAGGTGCCGCTGTAGGACCAGTCGTCAAAGGTGTAGTCTTCGGAGACGTACAGGGCTTCGGTGGTCTTCAGGGTGTCCATGGCCTGGGCGGCCAGGAGCTTTCCGGCGGATGCCTGCATCTGGTCGTACAGTTCCTGGAAGGAGGCCTCTTCATAGTTTTCCATCGTGACCGTGCCGCCGCTGCTGCCGTAGAGTTTGTCGTACCGCCAGGAGAAGGTTTCGGCATTGTCTACCAGAGCCAGCAGGCACC
>JAFXCU010000084.1 GCA_017521345.1 Ruminiclostridium sp.
GCGCAAGACCATGCGCCGGGCCGACCGGATCATGGCCGGAGACTCCCCCATGTAACTTCCCTGCACAGAAAAACTGCCGTTTCCGCAATGGAAACGGCAGTTTTTTATTGGTTCGCTTATTCGGTCAGCAGATTCATAAAGATCTGCGCGATCTCGGCTCGGGTGGCGGTGCCCTGGGGAGCCAGGGTGTCAGCACTCTTGCCCTGGATGATCCCGGCCTCCAGAGCCCGGACGATAAAGTCCTTGGCCCAGTCGGAGATCTGGTCTGCATCCTGATACTGGCTCAGGGTGGCGGTGCCGTCAGGCAGCTCCAGGCCTGCCCAGTCGGCGTAGCGGCAGACGAAGGTCACCAGCTGCTCCCGAGTAACAGACGCATTGGGGTCGAACCGGTCGGCGGACTTGCCGGTGGTCAGGCCGCTGGCGGCTGCCCAGGTAACGGCCTTGGCGTACCAGGCGTTGTCGGCCACGTCGGCAAAGGGGTTCTCCATCCTTACCTGGGGTTTGCCCTCCAGGTTGTAGAGAATCTGGGCCACCTGGGCACGGGTGACTTCCTTCTCAGGGTAGAACGCATTGGTCTTCACACCGGCCATCACTCGGTTCAGGAACACAAATTCCACAGCGGGGTCATACCAGGCGTTATGATCCACATCAATGAAGGGATAGTTGCGGATGCTCACCACGGGTTCCACAAACTCCTCCGCGATCACTTCCACCCAATCGGAGTAGACCGCATCCATGTATGCCCGAACATGGAAGGTCCCCGCCTTGGTAGTAGTCAGCACCCCGTCAGGGGAGACCGAAATACCGTCCTCCTCCAGTTCACGGGCCTCCCAGGAGACCGCAGCCTTAACCTTTTTGTCGGTGGTGTCATAGGCTGCCACAGAGAGGGAACCCTCACCGTTCAGATTGATGGTCTCACCCACGATAGTGGACACAGAGCCGGTGAGTTCAATGGTCCCTGTAAAGGGTTCCGGCTCCTCCTCAGGCAAGGCAGAGACCACGACCTTGTAAGCAGCAGAACTGATATTCTCGTTGGTGGAGGCCACCCCGTCCCAGGTGTAATAGTAGTTTTCCGGGATGAAGTACTTCACATAGGCAGTGCCGGGGGCAGTGGCCTTCAGGATCTGGCCCCCGGTAACAGGGTCATATTCCATCACGGCCACATCCGAGGATGCCTCCCGGCCGGCAGCGTCCACGATCTTCCAGGTGCCGGAGGTGGAAACGAAACCGAAGTAGGGCACGGCATCCCTGTCGCAGGCCTCCACACGGTAGGAGCTGATGGGATGGGTCTCTCCCACGGTCAGCTGGAAGGTCCGGTCCAGTTCTGCATTCTCACCCATCTGCCAGGGGATGTACACCGAGGAAATGGGGAGCAGAGGATAGGTGATTCCCTGCTCTGTAAAGATAGACGTCTCTGTCACGGATGTGGTGCCGCCGGTGAGGGACATGGGATAGGCATCGTCCAGAGCATAGATCAGGTTGTTCCCACCCTTGAGACCGCTGGCAGATTTGCTGCTGGGAGCAGCCATCCCGGCAATGGAAGACCAGTCCAGGGAGGAGCACCAGACCTTTCCTTCGTCGTCGGTTCCCTTGGTCAGGCCGTAGGTCTGGTCATAACTGGAGTCATTGGGGCGGTAGGTAGCCCTCTGGTACAGGCTCTCCACAGCGTCGTCGGTGTCGGTGCTGGCGCCGAAGAAGGTCACAAAGGAGCGCTGCTCATAGCCGGCCGTGTTCCAGGCCTGGACCAGGGCGTTGTCATCGTACATGGTGCCGCACATGGAGAAGATGGCTACCTTATAGGTCAGGCCCACAGGGCAGTCGAAGGTGGTCTTCAGGGTGGTGGTAGCGAGGGTCTGCTGGCTGCACTCCTTGGTGTGAGGAGGCAGGGTCTTCTGCACAGACAGAGAGGTGTCCACGGTCTCTGAGAGGGTCTTTTCCTGGGAATAAGCGGTCTCCATGACCTGACCGTAACTGAATTCTGCACTGAGCGAGAAGCTGGATTCCTCAATATCCGGAACCTTTTCCGTAAAGGAGGCAGACGCACCATAGGTCTGGCCGAAGGAGTAGCTCTCAGAGTTGGAGATGGTGGAGGACACACTGCTGGACACCGAGCGTGCCAAGGTGGCCGTGCTGGTGAGGTCCGTGAGGTCGTTGTTCTCCATCATCACGATGAGGCCATCCTCGGTACTGGTGGTGTTGGTAGAGACCTCACCACTGAGCTGTTTGTCATCGGAGAGGACATGGAGCTGGAAGTCATAGAAGACCAGAGAGAATGAGTTGTAGCCGTACTGGGGGGTGCCGCCGTAACGATCCACGGTGGAGACCGTGGTGTAGAGAACGGTTTTCTGATCCCCGGTAAGGGAACTGATCTCGTGACGCTTCAGGAAGTCGCTCCCCGTCATTTTCCGGCCCACCAGGTTGGCCAGATCATCCGCCGCCCGATTCTGGACCTCCTTCAGGGAGTTGGCCACAGACAGACCGGTGGCCTTGGCTCCAAAGTATTTGTCCCTGGTATAGCTGCTGTTCTGGAAGTCATAGACCAGGTCGATGTAGTGGCCGTTGCCGAAATCCTCATCCCAGCCGTTGCCCGCCCGGTCCCAGTAGGACTTGGATTGGGACTCAAACACGTTGTAGGCAATGCTGGCCCAGTCCTGGAGGAAATTGTTGCTGGTAATGGCTGCCTTGTAGAAGGTGATCTCATCGCTGGTGTCGGTGCGGTTGTCGGCAGAGCCACCGTCAATGTCAGTGAAATGGATCTCCCGCCCGTGCTCATTGGTGGTTACGAAGGGGGTAGTGATCTGTGAGGCATAGGGGACATAGGCTGCGGCGGCGGGAACCAGAAGCCCCGTGAGCATGGCCGCAGTCACGCACAATGTCAGCAGTTTTCTTCCAAATTCTTTCATTGGTCATACCTCCATAGTATATCGGAGCGGTTTTTTCTGCAAATGATGCATTCTATACACCAAACTTAACATATCACCACTGTAAAGTCAATTTGTGCTTGTCTTTTTTGCATAACATCCGTGTATCATCTGCAGGGAACTCCCTGGAGCCAGGTCACACCATGCGACAATAATGGTCTTCCTGTTCAACCGCATCCTGCTGTCCTTCACCACCACCGCCACCGCCGTCTTCGGTGCCTACTTCAAGCTCCAGAGCTTCATCTTCATGCCCATCTTCGGCCTGAACAGCGGCATGGTCCCCATCGTGTCCTACAACTTCGGCGCCCGGAAGCCCGACCGCCTGAAGAAGACCATCAAGCTGTCGGTCTTCGTGGCCATCGCCATCATGGCCGTGGGCACTGCGCTCTTCGAGGCCATCCCCCAGGTCCTGCTGGGCATGTTCAACCCCTCGGAGGAGATGCTGGCCATCGGCGTACCCGCCCTGCGGATCATCGCCACCCACTTCATCCTGGCAGGCTTCTGCATCCCGGTCATCTCCGTGTGCCAGGCCATCGGCAACCCCTTCTACAGCCTCATCTGCTCGGTCTGCCGTCAGATCGTGGTGCTGCTGCCCGCCGCTTTCCTCCTGGCCCAGACCGGCAACCTGAACCTGGTGTGGCTGGCCTTCCCCATTGCAGAGCTCATGTCCCTGCTCATGGCCACCATCTTCCTGCGCAAGACCATGCGCCGGGCCGACCGGATCATGGCCGGGGAGACCCCTATGTAAACAAACCCACAGACATCAACCGCGCACTCCGACCGGAGTGCGCGGTTTCTTATCCTCTTATTGCGATTTGAACGTTTTGTCTTTTCTTTTTCCAATTTTTGTGATATCCTCTTAATACAGCCTATATGAAAAGGAGGTTTCTCTATGCTGCACCCACACCTCTTCCTGAAACGAACTCTGGCCCTGGTCCTGACCCTGGCCCTGGCTGCCG
Organism: Ruminiclostridium sp.; assembly: GCA_017521345.1. The sequence continues at coordinate 3,881 of JAFXCU010000084.1, forward strand.
GTCTGATGGTCACCCCGGCCCTGGCCTATGATGCCTATCAGCCCGTACAGGACCTGACCCTCTCCGGGGATCAGACCCCCGACTACGACGGCCGCACGATCCGCTACCTGGACATCTACAGCGGTCAGCAGACCGGCCGACCGGAGTACAACTCGGCCAATCTCTCCCAGCTGTACAAGGATGCGGTCATCAACCGGAACAATTATATTGAGTGGGTCAACCTGGCCTACAACATTTTTGCCTCCCACGACTGCTCCTACAGCGACGATGAGGACGAAGGCTGGGCGGGCGGCTTCAGCAAGGCCGACTCCGGCTATAAAGTGGACTTCATCCAATCCATGATGGAGGCACGGCAGTACGACGGCTCGGAGTTCGATGTGAAGAGCACCGGCCTGGTCCACGGCGCCTCCCTCCAGGATGCCGTAGAGTCTTCCGCCGACAGCGTCTCCTGGCTGCTGAAGAACTACTCCGCCCACGGCGGTATGTCCAAGGACGACATCCTGGGTCAGCATGACCTGCTCACGGACACCTCCGTCATGAGCGACAAGAGCGGTCCCGTCCTCTATGCCAACGTGGCCAACCTGGACCGGTACGGCGCTACCGACCGCTATGCCTACAACTCCTTCACCATTGCCTTCTATGACTTCCAGGTCTTTGCCCTGGACACCGGCAGTGAGCTGAACTCTGCCGTCACCGGCAAGACGGCCACCCAGGTACAGAACGGCGAGGTCCATGGTGTATCCTACGGCAACACCGAGGACAGCACCGATGTGCTGGCCGAAAATTACACCCTGGACGACATGAGCGTGACCCTGACCACCGGCTCCTCCACCACCAGCACCATGGGGAGCAGTGTGACCAACAGCAACACCATCACCAATGGTTTGACCCTGGGCCGCTCTCTGAGTATGAACGCCAAGATCCCTCTGCTGGCCGATATCGGCGCAAGCCTGTCCGGCAGTTTTTCCTTCAGCGATGCCATCTCCAACGCCTATACCAACTCCACCTCCACGGCGGAGCAGGTCACCGACGGCCTCTCTGTGACCGCCAACGTCCCTCCCCATACCGTTCTGGTGGGTTCCAAGGAGGAGACCCGGGTCACCACCACCATCCAGTATGACTGCCCCATCGTGGTCACCTATAACGTGGCCATCTTCTCCATGAACGGCAATTTGTGGGACGGCTCGGTCATCGACTCCTTTGACGGCTATACCCAGCGGTCCTTCCTGACCAAGTTCGGCGACAACAAGGCCGGTCAGGACGCCCCCGAGGAGATCTACTGGCGGGCCACCGTGAATTCCGGTGACCCCAGCTACGACAAGACCTATGGCTTCACCAAGGCCACCAACGACAACGGCACCGTCCTCTGCGAGGGCCTGGACTGGTCTGCCATCCTGGCGCAGGAGGTCCCCACCACCGGGTACAGCACCGACCAGCTCAGCAGCGGCACCCAGATGATCTATGACCTGGATGACGACTATGCCATGTCGGTGAACGGCGCCGCCATCTCTCTGGACGAGACCTGCCAGTCCATGAGCATGGCCGATGTGAACAACCCCCAGGCCATGCCCGTCTATCCCATCGGCAGTGTGTACGTGAACTGGCAGATCGAGGATGCACGGACCCTGGAAGTGGGGGACACCATGAGCATCAACAGCAACCGGGTCAAGGCCATGGACACCGAAGGGGCCCCCTACCACGGCTTCCTCTTCGGCCAGGGCACCTGGAAGATCGTGGATGCCAACGGCCATGTCCTCACCGATGCCAACGGCAGCGAGCAGAACACCGATGGCGTGGCTCAGATCACCACAGACCCTGTCACCGGCAAGCAGACCCTCACCGCCGTGGCGCCCGGCACCTCCTATGTGAAGTACTTCATCAAGGAGACCCAGGCCGATGGCAGCTACACCTATGTGACCCACGACGGCACCCCCTCCCTCAACAAGAACATCTCCTCCCCGGCCGATAAGTTCGTGGTCTCCGCCCCCGCTGCCGAGGCCTTCGACGGGACCTTGGTGCTTGTGGGTTCCGCTTTGGTCACCACCAACGACACCGAGAACCTGAACTCCGTGGAGGGCCTCACCCTCACCGCCTACGACAAGACCGGCAAGGAAGTCGTCCCCCGGGTCTTCTGGGAGGCCCAGGAGCTGCCCAGCAAGGGCATCACCGTTGACCCTGACGGCGCCATCACCGCCACCAAACCCGGCACCTTCCACGTTCGGGCCTACTGGGACAACAGCGCCAACGGGGTGGATAACGTCTACTCCGACTGGGTGGAAGTCACCGCCGCCGAGCCTGTGAGCCTGCTGCTGGGCATCAGCTACCACCCCTTCACGGACGTCCCCTACACCCACTGGGCCAACGACGCCGTAGGCTTTGTCTGCCAGAACGGCATCATGAACGGCACCTCTGCCGCTCTCTTCACCCCGGCCGGCACCACCACCCGGGCCATGGCGGCCCAGGTCCTGTACAACCTGGCAGGACAGCCCGCCGTCACCGGCGAGAACCCCTTTGCCGATGTGAAGGAAAACGCCTGGTACACCGATGCCGTCATCTGGGCAGCCGAGACCGGCCTCACCACCGGCATCCAGGCTGACCGATTCGCCCCCAACGACGAGGTGACCCGTGAGCAGCTGGTGACCTTCATCTGCCGCTACGCCGACTGGGCCCAGCTGACCCTGCCCACCGGCGGCCCTGCGCTGGACACCTTCCCCGACGCCCATCAGGTCTCCGGCTGGGCCAAGGACTTTGTGGTCCGTGCTCTGGACGCCGGGATCATCTCCGGCAATGCCAACGGCACCCTGGATCCCCAGGGCAGCGCCACCCGTGCCCAGCTGGCACAGATCCTGTATAACCTGCTGGACCAGTAATCCGATAGAAAACCCGGCCCTTCGGAATCCCGAAGGGCCGGGTTTTTTGTTTCTTATTCAACAGAACAAGTCATCCTCCTGCCATTTGGCGGGATTCTCCTGGATATAGTTCCAATCGTCCAGATATTCCTTCTCATTGCGGATGATATGGTCGTAAAAGGATCTCTGCCAGATAGGCTGACCGATTTGTTTGGACACCCACCGCTTCATTTGCCCCACCACTGTCGACAATGTAGGGGCGGATATCATCCGCCCGCCACCGTCGGTCCTTTCGATGCGTATGATTGCATGGACATGGTTGGGCATAACCACATAGGCATCCACAAATACTCCTGGATAATGGTTCGGGATGGCTTGGATCGCCCGTTCCACAAGCCTGCCATATTGGGAGAGCGGCAGGCTTTCCTGCGGGCGGCTAATAGCCGCCCCTACATGGCGGTCCTCCTTATCCCAAAAGATTGGTCGTTTTTTGTCGGTACAGATGGTAACAAAATAGGCCCCATGGGAGGCGTAGTCATACCCCGCCAGGCGATTTGGTTTTCGTTCAGGCCATTCCATCAGCAAATCACTTCCAGCGCTCCCGTGAGGGTATCAATGATATACCCGCCGATGCGGATATCATGGGGGATGAGGGGGTGGTTCTTGATGGTCTCCACCGTGTCCATCACCGACTGCTCCTCGGTGTCGAACCCGGCCAGCCAGGACTCAAAGTCCACCCCGCAGTACTTCATCAGGTCGATGGACTCCTGGGGGACCCCTCTGCCCTTCATGTGCTCGATCATGGCGTGGCTGTCCACGTGGCGGACGCCGCAGTCGGTGTGGCCGATGACCATGATCTCCTCCACCCCCAGCTCCACGATGGCGATGAGGAGGGAACGGATCACCGACCCGAAGGGATTGATGACCATGCCGCCGGCGTTCTTGATGATCTTCACGTCACCGTTGCGCAGGCCCAGAGCGGCAGGCAGCAGCTCCACCAGGCGGGTATCCATGCAGGTGAGAATGGCGATCTTCTTGTCGGGGTATTTGCTGGTGGTGTACTGCTCATAGAGCTTCTTTTCCACAAATTCTTTGTTGTATGCCAGGATCTCGTCGATCATAGAGGTCCCTCCTTCTTCCAATTTTCTCTATTATACTCCTATCCTTTCCCTGTGTAAAGGAATCAGGTCTCACAGTTCTGTTGACAAAAGCATAGCTTTTTAGTAATATATAAAAATTCTCTTGCAAAGGAGGGCTTTTCCATCCGCAATCAAGAATTTCAGCAGGTGGCCACCCGGGTGTCCCTGGTGAGTATCCTGGGCAACCTGCTTCTGTCCGCCTTCAAGCTCTTCGCCGGCATTTTTGCCCACTCGGGGGCCATGCTCAGCGACGCCGTCCACTCGGCCTCCGACGTGTTCAGCAGCTTCATCGTCATCATCGGGGTGCGGATCTCCGCCCGAAAGCCCGACAAGGAACACCCCTACGGCCATGAGCGGTTCGAGTGCGTCACCGCCATCCTCCTGTCGGTGGTCCTCTTCCTGGTGGGCCTGGGCATCGGCCGCAATGCCCTCCAGGCCATCCTGGGGGGAGACTATCAGAACCTGGCCGTCCCCGGCACCCTGGCTCTTGTGGCCGCGGTGGTGTCCATCGTCAGCAAGGAGGCCATGTTCTGGTACACCCGCTACCACGCCAACCGCATCCAGTCCTCCGCCCTCATGGCGGAAGCCTGGCACCACCGCAGCGACTCCCTCTCCTCCATCGGTGCCCTCATCGGCATTGCCGGGGCCCGGATGGGCTACCCGGTCCTGGACCCGGTGGCCAGCGCCGTCATCTGCCTCTTCATCCTGAAGGCCGCCTTTGACATCTTCAAGGACGCCATCGACCGGATGGTGGACCGGTCCTGCGATGAGGAGACCGAGGCCGACCTCCACCAATTCGTCCTGGCCCAGGAGGGGGTCCTGGGGGTGGACCTCCTTCAGACCCGGATCTTCGGCAGCGGCATCTATGTGGACCTGGAGATCGTGGTCCAGGGGGACCAGAGCCTCCGTCAGGCCCACGCCATCGCAGAAAAGGTCCACGACGCCATGGAGGAACACTTCCCCAAGATCAAGCACATCATGGTGCACGTGCACCCCAACGAAGCATAACAGAAGAGCAGGCCGATGGCCTGCTCTTCTTGCTTTTTGTCAAAAGCTCTGGTAAAGTGAGGGGTACGAGAATTTTCCCGAGAGAAAGGGTTTTTATCATGGACTATCAGGCTCTATATAACAGCAAGCTCACCACTCCGGCTGAGGCCGTGAAGGTGGTCAAATCCGGGGATTGGGTGGACTACACCTGGGGCCCCGTCCATCCCGTGGCTCTGGACAAGGCCCTGGCCGCCCGAAAGAATGAGCTGGAGGATGTGAAGGTCCGGGGGGGCACCACCCTGTGGATGCCCGCCATCTGTGAGGACGAAGACGCCGGGGACCACTTCGCCTGGCACTCCTGGCACTTCTCCGGGGTGGACCGGAAGATCGCCGCCAAGGGCATGGGCTGGTTCATGCCCATGCGCTAC
>JAFXCU010000085.1 GCA_017521345.1 Ruminiclostridium sp.
CTCACCAAGGAGCAGAAGGACCTGACCCCCGTGGTGGACACCTACCATCGGTGGCAGACCGCCCTGTCCGACCTGGCTGGGCTGGAGGACCTTCTGTCCGACCCGGAGTGCCGGGACCTGGCCCAGGCGGAGTACGGCCCCCTGAAGGCCGAGACCTGCCGCCTGGAGGAGGAGCTGAAGCTCCTGCTCATCCCCAAGGACCCCATGGACGACAAGAGCGTCATCATGGAGATCCGCGCCGGGGTGGGCGGGGAGGAGGCCGCCCTCTTTGCCCACAGTCTTTACCGGATGTACGCCATGTTCGGCGAGCATCAGGGCTGGCGGCTGGAGCTGGCCGGGGTCAATGAGACCGAGCTGGGGGGCATCAAGGAGATCTCCTTCCTGGTGGAAGGGGAGGGGGCCTTTGCCCGGCTCAAGCATGAGAGCGGGGTCCACCGGGTCCAGCGTGTCCCCGAGACCGAGTCCGGGGGCCGCATCCACACCTCCACCTGCACCGTGGCCGTCCTGCCCCAGGTGGACGAGGTGGAGTTCGCCCTGAACCCTGCCGACCTGCGCATCGACACCTTCCGTGCCTCCGGCGCAGGGGGTCAGCACATCAACAAGACCGAGTCTGCCATCCGCATCACCCACCTGCCCACGGGCACCGTGGTGGAGTGTCAGGATCAGCGCAGCCAGCACAAGAACAAGGACCGGGCCATGTCCATCCTCCGCTCACGCCTGTATGAGCAGGCTGTCCAGGAGCAGGAGGCGGCCATCGCAGGCCAGCGCCGCAGCCAGGTGGGCTCCGGTATGCGCAACGAGCGCATCCGCACCTACAACTTCCCCCAGGGGCGGGTCACCGACCACCGGATCGGCCTGACCCTCTACAAGATCGACGCCGTCATGAACGGCGACCTGGAGGAGATCATCGACGGCCTGGTCCTCCACGCCCGGATGGAACAGCAGAGGAACCAAGAACCATGAAGGAAATGAACACCATCCGGTACACCATGGACACCGTCCCCCAGGCCGCCCGTGCCATGGAGGCGGGGGAGCTGGTGGCCGTCCCCACCGAGACCGTCTACGGCCTGGCCGCCCACGCCGGTCTGGACCGGTCCGTCCAGGACATCTATACGGTGAAAACCCGCAACCCCGGAAAGCCCCTGTCCATCCTGGTCTCCGGCATGGATATGGTGGAGGGGTATACCCAAAACATCCCTGCCGCCGCCTACCGGCTGGCGGAGAAATACTGGCCCGGTCCCCTGACCATGGTGTTGGAGGACAAGGGACAGGCCGCCCCCACGGTCACCGCCGGGGGCACCACCCTGGGGGTCCGCTGCCCGGACCACCCCATGACCCTGGCTCTCATCCGTGCCCTGGGGGCCCCTCTGGCGGCCCCCTCGGCCAACCCAGAGGGGGCACCATCCCCCAAGTCCGCCGACGAGGTCTTTGCCTACTTTGACGGCAAGATCCACGGCATCCTGGACGGCGGCCCCTGCACCGTGGGGGTGGAGTCCACCATCGTGGACCTCACCGGCCCGGAACCCATCATCCTCCGGGAGGGGGGCATCCCTGGGGAGGAACTGCTGGCATTTATCCGGGGTATATCGTAAACTGCACGGAAGAATATGTAGGGGCGGATAGTATCCGCCCGACCCACCTTACAGGGCAACGCCGCGTTGGCGGGCGGCTGATAGCCGCCCCTACATGGCCTTGCACGAAATGAGGAGGCACACACATGAAGATCATCGGTATCACCGGCCCCACGGGGGCCGGCAAGACCACCGCATTAAACGCCCTCACCAGTCTGGGGGGCTGCATCATCGACGCAGACGCCGTCTACCACGAGCTCACCGTCACCAGTGCCCCCATGCGGGAGGAGATCTCCGCCCGCTTCCCCGGGGTCTATGAGGGAACCACTCTCCACCGGAAGAAGCTGGGGGCCATCGTCTTCCAGGACGAGAAAGCCCTGGCTGACCTGGGTGTGATCATCCAGAAGTACGTCACCCAGGCCACCAAAGAGAAGCTGGCCCAGGCAGAGGCCGAGGGAAAGCCTGCCGCCGCCATCGACGCCATCAAGCTCCTGGAGAGCGGCCTTTCCGACCTGTGCCACTGCACCCTGGCAGTCACCGCACCGGAGGAACTGCGAGTCAAGCGCATCATGGCCCGGGAGGGGATCTCTGAGGAGTACGCCTGGATGCGGGTGAACGCCCAGCACAAGAGCGCCTGGTTCCAGGAGCGCTGCGACCATACCTTAGAAAGCACCGAGGCGGACACGGTGGAGACCTTTGCCCAGAGGGCCCGCACCCTGTTCCGCACGATCATGGAGGAATCATAATCATGGAAAATAAAGAACTGACCCTGGCTCAGCAGAAGAAGAAGGACCTGTTCATCCAGAAGACCAACGGCTATGACAAGCTGGCCGACGGGGAACTGGCCCTCATCACCGAATACTGTGAAGGCTACAAGACCTTCCTGGACGAGGGCAAGACCGAGCGGGAGTGCGTGGACTACGCCATCCGTCTGGCAGAGGCCGCAGGCTTCCGTCCCCTGGTCCGGGGCATGGAGCTGAAGCCCGGCGACAAGGTCTATGCCAACAACCGGGGCAAGGCCCTGAACCTGGCCGTCATCGGCAAGAAGTCCCTGGTTGAGGGAGCTGTCATCGGGGCCGCCCACATCGACTCCCCCCGCCTGGACCTGAAGCAGAACCCCCTCTACGAGGACAAGGAGATGGCCTACCTGAAGACCCACTACTACGGCGGCATCAAGAAGTACCAGTGGGCCACCATTCCCCTGGCCCTCCACGGCGTGGTGATCCTCCAGGACGGCACCTCTGTCACTGTCCGCATCGGTGAGGATCCCGGGGATCCCCAGTTCACCGTGGGCGACCTGCTGCCCCACCTGGCCGGCGACCAGGCCAAGAAGCTCATGGGCGACATCATCACCGCCGAGCAGCTGAACATCTTTGTGGGCAGCCAGCCCTTCGACAAGGAAGAGGGCTCCGACCGGGTGAAGCTGGCCATCCTGGCCATCCTCAACGAGAAGTACGGCATGGTGGAGGAGGACTTCCTCTCTGCCGAGCTCATGGCTGTCCCCGCCGCCAAGGCTGTGGACGTGGGCCTGGACCGCTCCGTCATCGGCGCCTACGGCCAGGATGACCGTGTCTGCGCCTATGCCTGCCTGAAGGCTCTGCTGGAGCTGGGCGTTCCCGAGACCACCGCTGTCTGCGTGCTGGCAGACAAGGAGGAGATCGGCTCCGAGGGCGTCTCCGGCATGCAGTCCGCCTTCTTCGACACCTTCATGGAGGACCTGTGCGACAGCCAGAAGGTCCCCCTGCGGGCCTGCTATGAGAAGGCCTTCTGCCTGTCTGCCGACGTCTCCGCCGCCTACGACCCCAACTTTGCCGAGGCCTATGAGGTCCGCAACTCTGCCTTCCTGAACTACGGCGTGTGCATCAGCAAGTACACCGGCGCCCGGGGTAAGTCCGGGGCCTCCGATGCCTCTGCCGAGCTGGTGGGCAAGGTCCGCCGCATTTTCGCTGAAAACGGCGTGGTGTGGCAGCTGGCCGAGCTGGGCAAGACCGACCAGGGCGGCGGCGGCACCGTGGCCTGCTACATGGCCAACCGCAACATCGACACCATCGACGCCGGCGTGCCTGTCCTGTCCATGCACGCCCCCTTTGAGACCACCTCCAAGCTGGACTGCTACATGACCTACAAGGCCATGAAGGCACTGTACCATTCCTGATGAGGTGTGCGGGCGGATGCTATCCGCCCCTACATCCCCAACGCACCGTTCCCCATGTAGGGGCGGCTAATAGCCGCCCGCCGGCATCCCCCACTGATAGAAAATAAGGAGGCGCATTGCCTTGAATTTCCTCTCTTCCATCTTCCTGGGTCTGGTCCAGGGCGTGACTGAGTTCCTGCCCATTTCCAGCTCCGGCCACCTGTCCCTGTTCCAGCACTTCTTTGGCATGAATGAGGGCGGGATGTTCTTTGACGTCCTTCTCCACCTGGGCACCCTCATTGCCATCTTCGTTTACTACTGGAAGGATATCCTTGGCCTCATCAAGGAGTTCATCCGGATCGTTTCCTGCCTGGTGAACAAAGAGAAGCGGGCCGCCATGGGCCGCCTGACCCCTCGCGGCCGGATGATCCTCATGATCATCGTGGCCACCCTGCCCCTCTTTGTCATCCTGCCCATCAAGGACAAGGTGGAGGCCCTGTACAGCAACACCATCTTTGTGGGCTTTGCTCTGGTGGTCACCGGCTGCATCCTCTTCTTCTCTGACCGGATGGCTCGGGGCAAGAAGACCGCCAAGAACGCCACCATGCTGGATGCCCTCCTGGTGGGCGTGGGCCAGGCCTTTGCCGTGGTCCCCGGCCTGTCCCGGTCCGGCACCACCATCTCCTGCGGCATGATGCGGGGCTTCAGCCGGAAGTTCGCCGTGCGATTCTCCTTCCTCATGTCCATCCCCGCCGTTCTGGGCGCCAACATCATCAGCATCGGGGACGCAGTCTCCGCCGGCATTGAGCCCGGTATGCTCCCCGGCTACATTGTGGGCACCATCGTGGCGGCAGTGGCCGGCTACTTCTCCATCCGCCTGGTGAACATCGTGGCGGACAAGAACAAGTTCGGCAACTTTGCCTACTACTGCTGGGGCATCGGCGCGGCCGCCGTGGTGGCCACCCTGATCTTCGGCTAAGTCCCATCGCAACATAAGGAGCAATTTTCAATGGCTTCCACACAAAAGAAAACCACAAGCACCAAGAAAACATCCGAAAAGAAGACCGACACCAAGTCCAAGGCCAGCACCAAGGGTAAGGGCAAGGAGAAGGAGAAGACCAAGAAGGAAAAGCCCCCGGTCTATGCCCCCAACATGGCGGCCCGTGGCGTTGGCGCAGCGGTCTGCGTCTTCCTGGCTGTCCTGCTGGTCCTGGGGGCCTGCCATGTGTCCGCCGTGGTGGTGGACTTCCTAGCCGACGGCGTCCGGGGCCTGGTGGGCTACGGCATCTATGCCGTCATCTTCTCCCTGGCCATGGCGGCCTGGCTGCTGCTCTTCCGGCGGCAGAAGCCCGTGACCCTGCGGCTCTGGTGCCTGGGTCTGCTGCCCATCTTCGTGGGGTCCCTGGGCCATATGTTCCTGTCGCCCTACCCCTACACCATGGAGTTTGCCACCTTCTCCAAGCTGTGGACCGACGGCACCCACCTCTTCTCCGGCGGCGTGCTGGGCGGTTTCCTGAGCATCTCCTTCTGCACCTGGTTCAGCAAGATCGGTGCCGGGATCCTCTTCGTCCTGGCGGTCCTCCTGCTGCTGGCGGGAGCCTTCCACCTGACCCCCGCCGCCATCCTGGCCTGGAACCGCAAGCGGCGGGAGCGGGATGACGAGTACTACGACGGCTATGACGACGAGTATTACGATGACTACCGGGAGGACGATCCCCTCTATGATCTGCCCCCCGTCCAGGAGCCCGAGCCCATCTTCTACCGGAACGCCCCGCCTCCCGGAGAGATCAAACCCGTGCCCGATATGCCCCTGGACAAGAAGCCCGAGGAGAAAAAGCCCGAGAAGTCGGTTGGCCTGGGCGGGCTCTTCGGCCGAAAGGCCAAGGCTTCCCAGCCCGAACCGGAACCTGCCGACGCCATCTCCTTTGAGGACCCTGTGGAGGACCTTCCCCCTGTGAAGGAACCCACCAAGGCCCAGCAGAAGGCGGCCATCCAGAAGGAGGCCCAGCAGGTGGCCGAGACCATCGAGAAGAACCGGGAGACCCAGCCCCACACCTACCTGTACCCGCCCCTGGACCTGCTGAAGGCCCCCAGCGGCGAGCGGGCCAAGGCCGCCCACGACGAGCTGGAGGGGACCCTCTCCCGTCTGGCCAGTGTCCTGGCCTCCTTCGGGGTGGACGGTCATGTGACCGGCGCCGTCCAGGGCCCTTCCGTCACCCGCTATGACGTGGCCCTGGAGCAGGGGGTCCGGCTGAACAAGCTCACCAACCTGGCCGACGACGTGGCCCTGGCCCTGGGCGTGTCCAGTGTCCGCATTGCCCCCGTTCCCGACCAGATCTCCGTGGTGGGCATCGAGGTCCCCAACCGGACCGTCATCCCCGTTCCCATCCGGGAGGTGCTGGACACCCCCGATTTCCGCCGTCACAAGTCCTCCGCCGCCTTCTCGGTGGGCAAGGACATCAGCGGCAGCTACATCATCGGCGACTGCGCCACCCTGCCCCACCTGCTCATCGCCGGTACCACCGGCTCCGGTAAGTCGGTGTGCATCAACTCCCTCATCGTCAGTATGCTCTACAAGTCCACCCCCGAGGAGCTGAAGCTCATCATGGTGGACCCCAAAATGGTGGAGCTGGGGGGCTACAACGGCATCCCCCATCTGCTCATCCCCGTGGTCACCGACCCCAAGAAGGCGGCCGGCGCCCTCCAGTGGGCGGTCACCGAGATGATGAAGCGCTACCGCCTCTTTGCCGAGGCCGGTGTCCGGGAGCTAAACGGCTACAACCAGTGGGCCAAAAAGAACGACCGGGAGACCCTGGCCAAGGTGGTCATCGTCATCGACGAGCTGGCCGACCTGATGCTGGTGGCCGCCAAGGAGGTGGAGGAATCCATCTGCCGGGTGGCCCAGATGGGCCGTGCCTCGGGCATGCACCTGGTCATCGCTACCCAGCGTCCCTCTGCCGATGTCATCACCGGTCTTATGAAGGCCAACATCCCTTCCCGCATCGCCTTCGCCGTGGCCTCCTCTCTGGAGTCCCGGATCATTCTGGACCAGACCGGCGCCGAGAAGCTGGTGGGCAAGGGCGACATGCTCTGGTACCCCCTGGGTTCCGGCAAGCCCCGCCGTGTCCAGGGCTGCTTCATCTCCGACGAGGAAGTGGCCTCCGTGGTGGAGAAGGTCAAGGAGAATTCCACTGCCTAGTACGACGACGACATCCTGGAGCAGATCGAACAGCATGTGTCCGAGTCCGAGAAGAAGGGCAAGGGCTCCGGTTCCGGCGGCTTCCCCGCCGGGGAAGGTCCCGAGGGCCGGGACGAGCTCTTCAACGAGGCTGTGGAGGTCACCCTGGACCTGGGCCAGGCCTCGGTCTCCATGCTCCAGCGCCGCCTGAAGCTGGGCTATGCCCGTGCCGCCCGTCTGGTGGACCAGATGGAGCAGGAGGGCATCGTGGGACCCTTTGAGGGGTCCAAGCCCCGTCAGCTCCTGATCACCAAGGAGCAGTGGGCCGCCCTCCAGGGCGGGGGAGACCTGAACGCCCCCGTGGAGGAGGAGCTCTTCGACTTCGACGACGCCGTCCCTCAGACCTATCTGGATGAATAACGAAACCGCCGTCTCTCAGGAGACGGCGTTTTTCTGTCGAAAGCAGGAGAGACCCTGCCACGTTGTTTGGATCGCCTCCGGCGGGGCCCCATTTCTTCCATAAGAAATGGGGGAAAGAATGCCAGGGGAAAGAGGTTCTTTCCCCTGGACC
>JAFXCU010000086.1 GCA_017521345.1 Ruminiclostridium sp.
CAAAGAGGGAGGCTTATTCGGTTTCCAAATGTCTTATAGTGTCTCCCATGACTTGGCCCGCTCGAGAGCCTTCTGCCACTTGGCGTACTCCTTGGAGCGGTCGGTCTGGGGTAAGTATATTTTACCCGGTTTCTGGTCTTTTAACAGAGCCTCAGGGCTGTCCCACAGACCGGCACCCAGACCGGCCAGACAGGCAACACCCCAAGCCGTGGTCTCCACCACCTGGGGTCGCTCCACGGGAACCCCCAGCAGGTCGGCCTGGTACTGCATCAGAAAATCGCTGACACTGGCGCCGCCGTCCACCCGCAGGCCGGTAATAGGCTGTCCGGCGTCCTTTTCCATGGCCCGGATCAGGTCGGCCGTCTGGTAGGCAATGCCCTCCAGGGTAGCCCGGCAGAGGTGGGCCTTGGTGGTACCCCGGGTGATGCCCACGATGGTGCCCCGGGCGTACATATCCCAGTGGGGAGAACCCAGGCCGGTAAAGGCAGAGACCAGGTACACGCCGCCGTTGTCCGGCACGGACTCGGCCAGGCCGTTGATCTCCGCAGAACTCTTGATGATCCCCAGCTCGTCCCGGAGCCACTGGATGGAGGAACCGGCGTTGAAGACGCTGCCCTCCAGGACGTAGGTGGTCTCTCCCTTCAGACCCCAGCCCACGCAGGTGAGCAGGCAGTTCCGGGACTCTACCGCCTTGCCGGTGTTGAGCAGGGTGAAGCAGCCGGTGCCGTAGGTGTTCTTCAGCTGGCCGGGCCGGAAGCAGCCCTGACCGAAGAGGGCGGCCTGCTGGTCGCCGGCAGCACCCCGGATGGGCAGGCCTGCCAGCTCTTCCAGGTAGGGGACCCCCTGGGCGATGACCCCCAGGTCCCCGCTGTTCTCCACGGGCTGGGGCAGCCAGTCCATGGGGACCTCCATCAGGCGGCAGAGGTCCTCGTCCCAGGCCAGCTTGTGGATGTTGAAGAGCATGGTCCGGCAGCAGTTGGAGTAGTCCGAGGCGTGGACCTTGCCCCCGGTGAGGTTCCACAGGAGCCAGGAGTCCACCGTGCCGCAGAGGAGCTCTCCCCTTGCGGCCTTCTCCCGGACCCCGGGGACATTCTGGAGGATCCAGCGGTACTTGGTGCCGGAGAAGTAGGCATCGGCCACCAGGCCGGTCTTAGCCCGGATAGCATCCGTGTGGCCGGCCACCTGGAGCCAGGAGCAGAAGTCGGCCGTCCGGCGGCACTGCCAGACAATGGCATTGGAGACCGGCTTGCCGGTCTTTCTCTCCCAGACCACGGAGGTCTCACGCTGGTTGGCCAGACCGACGGCAGCGATATCCTTGACCTCCACCCCGCTCTGGGCCACACAGTCCGCGGCGGCCTTCAGCTGGGTGTTGAGGATCTCCATGGGGTCGTGCTCCACCCAGCCGGGCTGGGGGTAGTGCTGGGTAAAGGGGATCTGGGCGGTGGAGACCACCTCTCCCCCTGTGGTAAACAGAATGGCCCGGGAGCTGGTGGTGCCCTGGTCCAGAGCCAGCAGATAATTCTTCATCGTCTTGCCCCTCCTTTGTTGACGAATGGGGTTTTTGCCATTAAACTGAGTTTAGTGTATCATGCTATCCGACATTTTTCCACCCATTTTCCCCAAGGAGGGAGATTCTTTGACCTATCCCAACATAGTTTTTGCCAAGTTTCTGTCCCGGCCCAACCGTTTCGTGGCGGAAGTTGAAATAGAGGGCCAGCCCGTCACCGTCCACGTAAAAAACACCGGCCGATGCAAAGAGCTGCTGGTCCCCGGCGCCACCGTCTGGCTCACCAAAAGCGACAACCCTGCCCGCAAGACTGCCTACGACCTCATTGGGGTCCAAAAGGGGGACCGGGCGGTGAACATGGACTCCCAGGCCCCCAACCACCTCTTCAAAGAGTGGGCCCTGGCAGGGCACTTCGTCCCCGGCCTGACTCTGCTGAAAGGCGAGCAGAAGCACGGAGACTCCCGGTTCGACTTCTACTGGGAGGCCGGGGACCGGAAGGGCTTTGTGGAGGTGAAGGGGGTCACCCTGGAGGTGGACGGCCACGCCTACTTCCCGGACGCCCCCACAGAACGAGGCATCAAGCACCTGCGGGGGCTGGCAGACTGCCTGAAAGAGGGCTATGAGGCCACGGTGTACTTTGTCATCCAGATGGAAGATATCCACGCCTTCTCCCCCAACGACGTGACCCACCCGGCCTTTGGTCAGGCCCTCCGGGAGGTACAGGCGGCAGGGGTCCAGATCCTGGCCATGGAATGTCAGGTGGGACCCGGCACCGTGACCATCACCAGCCCGGTACCTGTCAAACTTTGAAAAACACTTGACTGCACATCCAGATGGGTGTACAATCACCTCAAGCAAATACAGGGGAGCTTGTTTTGGCAGGCTGAGAGGAAGTAATCAAACTTCGACCCTTACACCTGATGCGGATAATGCCGCCGTAGGAAGTCACATGGATTTTTTACAGGAGGCATCCAAAGGGTGTCTCCTGTTTTTATTTACAACCGAATACACGGGGAGCTTGTGTCACAGGCTGAGAGGAAGGTTTCACCTTCGACCCTTATAACCTGATGTGGATAATGCCGCCGTAGGGAACCGTTTGACGGGGAGTCTCCAGATCAGGGGACCCCCGTATTTTTTGTTTCAGGAGGTGTATACATGGTCAAAGTAAACGGAACAGAGCTGGACATGGCAGGAAAAACCATCTCGGAATTTCTGGCCGCCACTGACTACGACCCCAATCGGATCGCCGTGGAACGGAACGGAGACATCGTCTTCAAGTCCCAGTATGAGGACACGGTCCTGGAAGACGGCGACACCCTGGAAGTGGTCAGCTTTGTGGGGGGTGGTTGAGTGATCCCCACCCAGCAGGAATGGCAGAACGCCCTCATCCAGCGGCATGGTCCGGACCTCCAGCAGAGATTCTCCGCCGCATCTGCCGCTGTCTGCGGTCTGGGCGGGCTGGGGTCCAACATCGCTGTGGCCCTGGCCAGGGCAGGGATCGGCAGGCTGCGCCTTCTGGACTTCGACCGGGTGGACATCACCAATCTCCACCGGCAGCAGTACAAGGCCAGCCAGATCGGCCAACACAAAACCGAGGCCCTGGCGGAAAACCTCCGGGAGATCGCCCCCTACCTCACCATGGAGCTCGTCACCGAGCGGATCACCCAGGACAACCTCTCTGCCCTTCTGGATGGCGTGGACGTGGTCTGCGAGGCCTTTGATGACCCGGAGGCCAAGGCCATGCTGGTCAATGGAGTGCTGGAGCAGTTCCCCTCGGCCTTTCTGGTGGCAGCCTCCGGCATGGCGGGCATGGGCACCCCCAACACCATCCGAACCAGAAGGATCACGAAAGGATTCTACCTCTGCGGTGACGAGACCAGCGACACAGCCGACACCATCGGTCTGGTGGCCCCCCGGGTCATGGTCTGCGCCGCCCATCAGGCCCACACCGTCCTGCGTATCCTGGCAGGCGAATTTGATGTGTAAGAAAGAAGGTATTTATGATGCAAAACAACGACAAGCTGATCATCGGCGGACACGAGTTCCAGTCCCGGTTCATTCTGGGTTCCGGTAAGTACTCCATGAAGCTCATTGAGGCCGCCATCCGGGATGCCGGTGCCGAGATCATCACCCTGGCAGTCCGCCGGGCCAACACCAAGGACCAGGAAAATATCCTGGATCACATCCCGGAAGGGGTCACCCTGCTGCCCAACACCTCCGGCGCAAGAAACGCCCAGGAGGCCGTCCGCATCGCCCGCCTGGCCAGAGAGCTGGGCTGCGGCAACTTTATCAAGGTGGAGATCATGCGGGACACCAAGTATCTCCTCCCCGACAACCAGGAAACCATCAAGGCCACCGAGATCCTGGCCAAGGAGGGCTTTGTGGTCATGCCGTACATGTACCCCGATCTGAACGCCGCCCGCGACATGGTCAACGCCGGCGCCGCCACCATCATGCCCCTGGCCTCCCCCATCGGCTCCAACAAGGGCCTTGCTACCCGGGAGTTCATCCAGACCCTCATTGACGAGATCGACCTGCCCATCATCGTGGACGCCGGCATTGGCAGACCCTCCCAGGCCTGCGAGGCCATGGAGATGGGCGCAGCCGCCATCATGGCCAACACCGCCCTGGCCACCGCCGGAGACCTTCCCCTCATGGCCGCCGCCTTCCGTCAGGCCATTGAAGCCGGCCGCAAGGCATACCTGTCCGGCCTGGGCCGGGTGCTGACCCGCGGGGCTTCCGCCTCCGACCCCCTGACCGGCTTCCTGCGGGACTAAGGAGGACCGGCATGGAAAATCAATTCTTTGTAGATTCCGAGTATCTGTCCCCGGCTGCCCTGGAGAAAAAGCATCGGCTGGAGACCGACCCCTCCAGCCGAAAAAGCCACATGGAATACCTGCCGGGGATGGAGGTGATCGAATCCGACGTCTGCCGCCAGGTCCTGGCCCAGATGGAGGACTATGACCCCTCTGCCTATACCTCTCGGGACGTCCGGACCGCCCTGGACCACGACACCTGCAGCATTGAGGACTTCAAGGCACTCATCTCCCCTGCGGCAGAGCCCTTCCTGGAGGAAATGGCCCAGAAAGCCCGGATGGAGACCAGCAAGCACTTCGGCAACACGGTCTACCTCTTCACCCCGCTCTACATTGCCAACTACTGCGAAAACTACTGCGTGTACTGCGGGTTCAACTGCTACAACCACATCAGCCGCATGAAGCTGGATCTGGAGCAGATCGAGCACGAGATGCAGGTCATTGCCGACTCCGGCATGGAGGAGATCCTCCTCCTCACCGGCGAGAGCCGAGCCCAGAGCGATGTCCAGTACATCGGTGAGGCCTGCAAGCTGGCCCGGAAGTATTTCCGCCTGGTGGGTCTGGAGATCTACCCCGTGAACACCGATGAGTACCGCTACCTCCACCAGTGCGGGGCGGACTATGTGACGGTCTTCCAGGAGACCTACGACCGGGACCGGTACGAATCCCTCCACCTCCTGGGCCACAAGCGTGTGTGGCCCTACCGCTTTGACGCCCAGGAACGGGCCCTGCGGGGAGGGATGCGAGGGGTCGCCTTCTCTGCCCTGCTGGGCCTCTCCGACTTCCGAAAGGATGCCCTGGCCAGCGCCCTGCACGTGTACTACCTCCAGCGGAAATACCCCCACGCAGAGATGTCCCTCTCCTGCCCCAGACTGCGCCCCATCATCAACAACGACAGGATCAACCCCCTGGATGTGGGCGAGACCCAGCTCTGCCAGGTGATCTGCGCCTACCGCATCTTCCTGCCCTTCGTGGGCATCACCGTCTCCTCCCGGGAGAGCGCTTCCTTCCGCAACGGCATCGTAAAGATCGCCGCCACCAAGGTCTCCGCCGGAGTCTCCACCGGCATCGGTGACCACGAGAGCAAGTACACGGGCAAGGAAGATGACGCCGCCAAGGGCGATGAGCAGTTTGAGATCGACGATGACCGCAGCCTGGACACCATGTACCAGGATATGTCCGGAGAGGGTCTGCAGCCCGTTCTGAATGACTATGTGTATGTGTGAGGATGCCATGAAAACCTTTGATCCCAGTTTATATTTCATCACCGACAGTACGAATCTCACCGAGGAGGTCTTCCTTCGCCGGGTCGAGCAGGCCCTCCAGGGAGGCGTGACCCTCCTGCAGCTGCGGGAGAAGGAGCGGTCCACCCGGGAATATATGGAGCTTGCGGAAAAGGTCCACCAGCTCACCCAGCAGTACCAAGTCCCCCTCATCATCGACGACCGGGTGGACGTGGCTCTGGCCGTGGATGCCGAAGGGGTCCACGTGGGGGCCAGCGACCTGCCCGTTTCCGTTGCCCGAAAGCTCATGGGGCCCCACAAGATCGTCGGAGCCACCGCCAAAACCGTTCCCTGGGCAAAGGAGGCCTGGGAGCAGGGGGCAGACTACCTGGGGGTGGGGGCCATCTATCCCACCACCACCAAGGTACGGACCGTTCTGACCTCCACCGAGACCCTCCGGGAGATCTGCGCCGCTGTTCCCATCCCCGTCAACGCCATCGGCGGCCTCAATAAGGACAACATCCACGTGCTGGCAGGGATCCCCATCGCCGGTATCTGTGTGGTCTCCGCCATTATGAAGGCAGATGACCCCGCCCTGGCCGCCCGGGAGCTGAAGGAACGGGCCAAGGCCCTCGGTATTCTCTAAGTAATTCCAGCGGCATATTGGGGGCACCACCTTATGCCGCTCTATAAAACGATGCTGACACCAGAAAGGAGAACAAAGCGATGCAGCTGAACACAGCATTGACCATTGCAGGCAGCGACTGCAGCGGAGGCGCCGGAATTCAGGCAGATCTGAAAACCATGACCCTCAACGGGGTCTACGCCATGAGCGCCGTCACGGCCCTGACCGCCCATAACACCACCGGAGTGCGGGCCATCCAGGAGTCCACCCCAGAGTTTCTGGGGCAGCAGATCGACGCCGTCTTTGAGGACATATATCCCGATGCCGTGAAGATCGGTATGGTCTCTTCCAGCCAGCTTATCCGGGTGATCGCCCAGAAACTGCGGCACTACCACGCCAAAAATATCGTGGTGGACCCGGTCATGGTGGCCACCAGCGGCTCCGCCCTGATGAAGACCGAAGCCCTGCAGACCCTGATCGAGGAACTCTTTCCTCTGGCCGACCTGGTGACCCCCAACCTCCCGGAGGCCCAGGTCCTCTCCGGTCTCCCGGTGGAGACCAAGGAGGACATGGAGACCGCCGCACAGAAGATCGGTGACGCCTATGGCTGCGCCGTTCTCCTCAAGGGCGGCCACGGTCTCCAGGATGCCAGCGACCTGCTGTATGCCAACGGGGAGCTGGTCTGGTTCCAGGGGCAGCGCATCGAAAATCCCAACACCCACGGCACCGGCTGCACCCTTTCCAGCGCCATCGCCGCAAACCTTGCCAAGGGGCTTCCTCTGACCCAGGCCGTCCGCCAGGCCAAGGACTACATCTCCGGCGCTCTGGCCGCCATGCTGGACCTGGGCCAGGGCTCCGGCCCCATGGACCACGCCTTTGCCCTGCGCACCAAACACCATTGATCTGCTTGAAAGGAAAGGATAGTATGAGAAACTACACCACACAGATGGATGCCGCCAAGCGGGGCATCATCACCCCTGAAATGAAGGCCGTTGCCCAAAAGGAACACCGCAGCGAAGAAGAGATCCGGGACTGGGTCGCCAGAGGCCAGGTGGCCATCTGCGCCAACAAGCTCCACACCTGCATCGCCCCCAACGGCGTGGGTTCCATGCTCCGCACCAAGATCAACGTGAACCTGGGGGTCTCCCGGGACTGCAAGGACTACGACATCGAGATGCAGAAAGTCATGGCCGCCGTGGACATGGGGGCCGAGGCCATCATGGACCTGTCCTCCCACGGCAACACCCAGCCCTTCCGCCGGAAGCTCACCGCCGAGTGCCCCGCCATGATCGGCACCGTCCCGGTCTACGACAGCGTCATCCACTATCAGCGGGACCTGGCCACCCTGACCGCCAAAGACTTCATTGACGTGGTCCGTCTCCATGCCCAGGACGGCGTGGACTTTGTGACCCTCCACTGCGGCATCACCCGAAAGACCATCGAACAGATCCGCAAGCACAAGCGGAAGATGAACATCGTCTCCCGAGGCGGCTCTCTGGTCTTCGCCTGGATGAGCATGACCGGCCAGGAGAACCCCTTCTATGAGTACTACGACGAGATCCTGGACATCTGCCGGGAATACGACGTAACCATCTCCCTGGGTGACGCCTGCCGTCCCGGCTGCCTGGCCGACGCCAGCGACGTGTGCCAGATCGAGGAGCTGGTCCGCCTGGGTGAGCTGACCAAGCGGGCCTGGGCCAAGGACGTGCAGGTCATGGTGGAGGGCCCCGGCCATATGCCCCTGGACCAGATCGAAGCCAACATGAAGCTCCAGCAGACCATCTGCATGGGGGCTCCCTTCTATGTCCTGGGCCCCATCGTCACCGACATCGCCCCCGGCTACGACCACATCACCTCGGCCATCGGCGGTGCCATCGCTGCCGCCTCCGGTGCAGCCTTCCTGTGCTATGTGACCCCCGCCGAGCATCTGGCCCTGCCCAACCTGGAAGACGTGAAGCAGGGCATCATGGCCTCCCGCATTGCCGCCCATGCCGCTGACATCGCCAAGAAGATCCCCCACGCCAGGGACCTGGACGACCGGATGGCAGATGCCCGCTGGACCTTCGACTGGGAAGCCCAGTGGGCCTGCTCTCTGGACCCGGAGACCGCCAAGGCCATCCGGGACAGCCGTGCCCCGGAGCAGGAGGACAGCTGCTCCATGTGTGGTAAGTTCTGCGCCGTGCGGAGCATGAACAAGGCTCTGGCCGGCGAGTACATCGACATTCTCTAAGCAAAAAAAGAACTCTCTCGTCAAGCGAGAGAGTTCTTTTTTTCGGCTCGGATGAGTTTGATCTTGTCCCACAGGGTGAAGAGGATGCCCACCCAGATGATGATGAAGGCAATGAGTCGGTGATGGTCCAGGGGCTCGCCCATGTACAGGCCTACCAGGAACTGGAGGGTGGGGTTGATGTACATGAGGATGCCGGTGAAGTAGTAGGGGATGACCTTTACGCCCATGTTGAACAGGAGCAGGGGGATGGAGGTCACCAGACCGCAGGCGGGAAGCAGCCAGAAGGAGCAGCCCCCCATGACATTCTCAAAGCCCCCCACTTGACTGCTCCACCACCAGCAGAAGGCCAGGGCCAGGGGGGTCATGAGCAGGGTCTCCATAAAGAGGGAGGTGTGGGCGGTAAGCTTCAGGTCCTTCTTCACCGCCCCGTAGATGGCAAAGGGGACCACGATGGCCAGGGCCAGAACAGGGATCGTTCCGGTCATGATGAGCAGGTAGAGGATGCCCGCCGCCGCAAAGGCAAAGGTGAGCCACTCCCCCCGGGTGGGCCGCTCCCGGAAGACCAGGAAGCCGATGAGGGCCACCACCACCGGCTGGATAAAGTAGCCCATGCTGGCGTCCAGCACGTGGCCGGAGTTCACCGCATAGATGTACAGCCCCCAGTTCACCGTGATAAACACGCCGCTGGCCAGGCTCCGCCAGAAGGTTGGCTTGTCCTTGAAGGCAAACTTCACCTCGCCCCATCCACGGACCAGCACCAGGTAGATGCCCATGATGACCAGGGACCAGATGATGCGCTGGGCCAGGATGTAGACCGAGTTCACCGGGGCCAACAGGGTCCAGAACCCCGGCAGCAGGCCCCACAGGACGTAAGACCCCAGGACGGTCAAAAAGCCCCTCTTTTTCTTTCCTTCCACGACACATTCCTCCAAAATTCTCATGGAGTTATCTTATCCCCCAAAAAGGCTGTGTGTCAATAGAAAATCCCCTGTAAAACAACAGTTGCCACCACCCCTCTTCTTTGATATAATGAATGACAAGCGAAAAATCCCCAGAGGATAACCCAATATGACAACAAAGGAGAACGATACCAATGGCATCTAAACTCTTTACTCCCGGCAAGATCGGCACCCTGGAACTGCCCAATCGCCTGATCCGTTCCGCCACCCAGGATCCCTTCGGCCGCCGCGACGGCACCTGCGCTCCTGAGCAGGTGGCTCTGTACGGCGAAGTGGCCCAGAGCGGCGTGGGCGCCATCATCACCGCTTACAGCTACATCTCCACCGAGTCCCGCTCCACCGGCATCCAGGTTGGCTTCGCCACCGAGGAGCAGCGCGCTTCCCAGAAGGAAGTTCTGGACGCAGTCCACGCCAAGGGCGGCCGCCTGATCCTCCAGATCATGCACGCCGGCATGAACATCTTCATGCCCGAAAAGCGCGTGGAGGGCGGCAAGATCTTCGCTCCCTCCGGCGGCATGAAGGGCGCCAACGAGATGGATACCACCGAGATCACCATGGCCGACATGGACAAGATCTGCGCTGACTTCGTAGACGCCGCTGTCACCGCCAAGGCCATGGGCTTTGACGGCGTTCAGCTCCACTGTGCTCACGGCTACCTGCTGAGCCAGTTCCTGGACCCCAACTCCAACCTGCGCACCGACGACTTCGGCGGCTCTGCTGAGAACCGTATGCGCTTCCCCGCCCGCTGCCTGACCGCCATCCGCGAGGCTGTTGGCCCTGAGTTCCCCGTCCTGGTGAAGGTCAACACCAACTGCGCCGGCGAGGCCAACGAAGCCTATGGCGAGGACATCGTCTACTACTGCAAGCAGTTTGAAGCTCTGGGCGCTGACGCCATCGAGCTGTCCGGCTACAACTGGCTGGGCCTGGGCAAGAAGAAGGTCCCCACCTTCTACCTGGAGCGTGCCTCCCAGATCGCCAAGGAAGTGAAGATCCCCACCATCCTGGTTGGCGGCATCCGCAACATGGAGCAGGTGGACCAGATCCTGGTTGCCGGCATCGAGTTCGTCTCCGCTTCCCGTCCCTTCATCTGCCAGCCCGACTTCTACAACGTCCTGGAGAAGGGCGAGGAGTCCAAGTGCATCGGCTGCACCAAGTGCCTGGGCAACATCTGGACCAAGGAAGGCCGCCGCTGCGTGACCCACGAAATTCCTGAAGGGTTTCCCAAAGACTGATCTTCATAAGTCCCATATTTGACCCTGACCGCCGGAGAAGTTTTTCTCCGGCGGTTTTTTCGTGCACCTCTTGGATGTATAATAATCGTACATTCGTTCGATTCTTTGGAGGTGACCCCCGTGACCATTGCTGAAAAGCTCCAGATCCTCACCGATGCCGCCAAGTACGACGTGGCCTGCACCTCCAGCGGGGGAGATCGCCGGGGCGGACAGCTGGGCAAAACCATAGCCGCCGGGTGCTGTCACTCCTTCTCTGCCGACGGCCGGTGCATCACCCTGCTGAAGGTCCTCCTCACCAATGTCTGCTGCTACGACTGCCGCTACTGCGTGAACCGCACCTCCAACGACCTTCCTCGAGCCATGTTCACCCCCCGGGAGCTGGCCGACCTGACCATCGACTTCTATCGGCGGAACTACATCGAGGGCCTCTTCCTCAGCTCTGCCGTGGTCCGCAGCCCGGACTACACCACAGAGCTCATGGTCAAGACCCTCACCATCCTGCGGGAGGAGTATGGCTTCACCGGCTACATCCACGCCAAGGCCATTCCCGGAGCGGACCCCCTTCTCACCCACCGGCTGGGCTGTCTGGCCGACCGCCTTTCGGTGAACATCGAGCTGCCCTCCTCCCAAAGCCTGGCCCTGCTGGCCCCGGACAAGAAAAAGGACGACATCTTCCGGCCCATGGCCCAGATCCGGGAGGGCATCCTCCAGACCAAGGCGGACAAGCTAAGGTACCGCCACACCCCGGCCTTCGCCCCGGCGGGCCAGTCCACCCAGATGATCGTGGGGGCCTCGGACGAGACCGACTACCACATCCTCAAGCTCTCCGAGGGGATGTACCAGAAATACGCCCTGAAACGGGTCTTCTTCTCGGCCTATATCCCCGTGGCGGACAGCCCCCTCCTCCCCTCTCCCCTGGAATTCAAGCCCCCTCTGCTCCGGGAGCATCGGCTGTACCAGTCCGACTGGCTCCTGCGTTTCTACCACTTCCAGGCTGACGAGATCCTCTCTCCCGACCAGCCCAACCTGAACCCCCTCCTGGACCCCAAATGCAACTGGGCCATGAACCACCTGGACCGGTTCCCCGTGGAGGTGAACACCGCCGACTATCGGACCCTCCTGCGGGTGCCGGGCATCGGGGTGGTGGGAGCCCGTAAGATCCTGTCCGCCCGCCGCTGGCGGGCCCTGGACGAGGACGCCCTGAAACGGCTGGGCATCGTCATGAAGCGGGCCCAGTACTTCCTCACCTGCTCCGGTCGGATGACCCCTGCCCTGCGGTCCAAACCGGAGAACGTCCTCCGGGCCCTCACCGCATTAGAGGCGCCGGCCATTGCCCCCCAGTATGAACAGCTATCCCTCTTCCCTTCGGCCTGACCATTTGAAAGGAGCGACCACTATGTCCACCTGGCCCCAGTGTACCCTGGCCTACGACGGCACCTTCTCCGGCTTCCTCACCTGCGTAGGGGACAGCTTCCGCCGGAAGGAATACCCCTTCTACTTTCTGACTCCAGGCAACCGCCAGTTCTCCCTGTACCCCCTGCGGGAGATCATCACCGACCCTCACCTGGCCCGCCAGGTCTACCAGGCCCTGGAAAAGGAGGTCTCCGAGTCCTTCCGCCGCATGATGACCTATGCGTTCCTCACCGACCTGCCCCAAAAGGAACGGCATATGTTTGACCTGATCTATCTGGCCTTCACCCACACCCTTCCCCAGGATGTCACCGACCCACGGATCCTCATCCTGAACCGGGCCATCCACCATCTGAACCACGAGGCCCACCAGTATAAGGGCTTCGTCCGGTTCGCCGACTACCACGGGGTCCTGGTGGGGCAGATCACCCCCAAGAACCGGGTCCTTCCCCTTCTGCGCCCTCACTTCTGCCAGCGGCTCCCCAACGAGGCTTTCCTCCTCCACGACAAGACCCACAAGGAGGCCCTCTTCTATGCCGGGGGCAAGTGGAAGATCCGGCCTGTGGACCACCTGGACCTGGACAAGCCCGACCAGGCTGAATTGGAATGCCAAGCATTATGGCGAAAATTTTATAACACCATCGCCATCCCCTCCCGGTACAACCCCAAGTGCCGCCAGACCCACATGCCCAAGAAATTCTGGTCGGATCTCACAGAATTTCAGTCGGATGAACCTGCCTGAATTGCCCTACAGCCGTTGATTCCTGCCTAAGATTTCGATATAATAAAGGTAACAAATCCTGGGAAGGGAGCCACTGCCATGACCTACGAGATCCTCTTCAGCCCCACCGGCGGCACCATGAAAACCGCAAACCTGCTCACCAAAGAATTTTCTGCCGACGTCCGGGTGGTGGACCTGATGGACCGAAAGGCCGACTTTGCAGCCCTTCCCTTCACCAAGGAGGACCTCTGTATCGTGGCTGTGCCCTCCTTCGGGGGCCGGGTCCCTGTCCCGGCCGTCCAGCGTCTGTCCCGGATGCATGGCAACGGGGCCAAAGCCATCCTCATGGCGGTCTTCGGCAACCGGGCCATGGACGACACCCTCCTGGAGCTGAAGGAGGTCCTCACCCGGGCTGGCTTCCGCCCTGTGGCCGCCCTGGACGCGGTGGCCCAGCACTCCATCATGCCCCAGTTCGGCGCTGGCCGTCCCGATAGCCGGGACCACCACCAGCTGGTGGACTTCGCTGGACAGATCAAGGAAAAGCTGGCCGCCAATCATTTCGACGACCTGCCCGTCCCCGGTAAAACCCCTTACCGCCCCTACAACGGCATCCCCATGAAGCCCAAGGCCGACCACGGCTGTGTCCGCTGCGGACACTGCGCCCGTCACTGCCCCGTTGGGGCCATCCCCGAGGACGCCCCCAACCAGACCAACACCAAGGCCTGCATCTCCTGCATGGCCTGCACGGCCTTTTGCCCCCAGCGGGCCCGGAAGGTCAGCCCCCTGGTCCTGATCCCCGCAGGCCTGGCCATGCGGAAATCCTGTGGCGGCCGAAAGCCCAACAAATTGTACCTGTAAAGTCAAAGCGCAGAGCGGAAAACCGCTCTGCGCTTTATTTTGTTTCATTCACTGATAGATGGGGAAATCTTTCAGGAAGATCCCGTTCACCGCCGGAACGTAATATGCCCCATAGGTCTTCAGTCCCTCTGCCTTTTCCGACGGGTCCCCAGTCAGCTCCACCCAGAACCGATAGTAGGGCTGGAAGGTCGGGCAGATGTTTCCCGTCACGTAGATCAATTCTTCTTTGGCGATGACCGCCTGGTCCAACATACCGTACTCAGGGGGCACAGAAGTAAGATAGTCTCCCGCCAGAAGCAGGTCCCGGGCCTCCTCCAGGGAGATGATACCGTAGTCCCCCAACTTCTCGGCCGCCTGGAGGTGGTCTCCCCACCGGACCAGCCACACTTTGCCCTCCTCGTTTTGGGCAAAGTCGGCCTGGGCGAAATTGTAGTGGAGGATGGCCTCGGTCAGGTTCTCTCCCTCCTGCCAGGCACCAATATGGCGGTTGGCCTCCCCGGCAAAGGTATAGTCCGTCCAAGAGGACTCCACGGTGTACCCCACCAGCCTTTGGGCTGCTTCCATGGTCCAGGGCTGGCTGAACTCCACGGTGATCCCGCCGTCTCCAAAGACCCGGATGGTACCCCGATCGGTCTCCGCCGTCAGCCTGTAGGACAGATCCCCTTCCAGAGCCGACTCATAAGATTTGGAAGTGATAGACGTCCCCATTCTCTCCGCCGTCTCCTGAGCCAGGTCCAGGAGTTCCCGGTCGCTTAACCAGGCTGGAGCTCCGGCGCCATCGGTAAAGGCCAGATTCTGATAAACCGGCAGAGTCTCCAGCTGGGTCTCCGGCGTCCAGGGGTTGGTCTGGGACAGTTCCTGGATATCATAGACCATCACGGCCTCAAACCCCATGCCCTCCCAGACGAGCTGCGCCTCCAGCAAGGGCAGGGTCTCTTCTCCGGGCAGATCCTCCCCGGTGCCGTAACCGACGAGGTATCCTCCCAGGCAGACCAAGACCAGACAGGCCGCCGCCAGGATCGGCCAGCTTCTTCGCTTTCTGGGCTGAGACTCCAGGGCCTCCCGGATGTACTGATCCTTCACCAGGCCCAGAGCTTCAGAGATCTTCTCCCCTCTCATACTGCCACACCCCTCTCCTCCAAATAGTTCCGAAGCTTCTTCCGCAGGCGGGTGAGCCGCACGGAGGCATTCTTTTCTGTGATGCCCACCTTCTCCCCTGCCTGACAGAGGGTGTCTCCAAACCAGTACCTCCGCAGAAAGAGGACCCGGTCCCGAACGGAAAGACCTGCCAGAAAGCGGTCCAGATGGTCCGCCAGTTCCCTGGCCTCCAGAGCCTCTTCCGGCCCACCGGCACCGGGGATACATCCCTCCAGTTCCTCCAGAGCAAGATCGTACCGACCGTTCCGCTTGGCCGCCCGATTGGCGTGGTACCGCTTGATGGATAGGTTTCGGACGATCCGGCACAGGTAGGTCACCAGAGGGTCTGGCCGCTGGGGCGGCACCGTGTTCCACACCCCCAGATAGCCGTCGTTGACACACTCCTCGGCATCTCGGCGGTCCCCCAGGATCTGGTGGGACAGACTGTGGCAGACCGCCCCGTACTTTTTCGCCAAATGACCGATAGCCTCCTCCGACCGCTGAAAAAACAGGGCGATGATCTTCTCGTCCTCCATGGGCTTCCCTCCTTTCTGTCTCTACTGATATACTCCGCTTTTTCCCCTCCATACTACACGTTTTCTGTAAAAAAGAAAAGGGACCGCCGAAACGATCCCTTTTCAATATGGATTTATCTCGCCCGCAGCTGCCAGAAGGCCACAGCGCTGGCGGCGGCCACGTTCAGGGAGTCCACCCCGTGGTCCATGGGGATGAGGACCGTGTAGTCACAGGCGTCGATGGTGGCCGCTCCCAGGCCGTCTCCCTCAGTGCCCAGGATGATGGCCAGCTTGTCCTCCGCCATGAGTTTGGGGTCCTCCACCGAGACCGAGTCCTCTTTCAGGGCCATGGCAGCCGTCTTGAAGCCCATAACCCGGAGCCGCTCCAGGCCCTCTCCGGGCCACTGGCTGGCCTCCTCCCCCAGACGGGCCCAGGGGATCTGGAAGACGGTACCCATGCTCACACGAACGGCACGGCGGTTCAGAGGATCACAGCAGGTGGGGCTCAGGAGGACGGCGTCCATCCCCAGGGCGGCGGCAGAGCGGAAGATAGCCCCCACGTTGGTGGTGTCCACGATGCCCTCCAGGACGGCTACTCGGCGGGCCTGGGCGCAGATCTCCTCCGCCGTGGGCTGCTTGGGCCGGGACATAGCGCACAGGATGCCCCGGGTCAGCTGAAAGCCGGTGAGACCAGCCAGAACCTCCCGGTCAGCGGTGTATACAGGAATATCCCCACAGCGTTCGATGATCTCTTTCGCCTGGCCCTCGATGTGTTTGCGCTCCATGAGCAGGGCCTTGGGCTGACAGCCGGCATCCAGGGCCACGCTGATGACCTTGGGGCTCTCGGCAATGAACACGCCCTTTTCCGGCTCCATCCGGTTGCGGAGCTGGGCCTCGGTGAGCCGGGCAAAGACATCCAGCTCAGGGGCGTTGAATTGGGTGACTTCAATGATGTTGGCCATATCTTTTTCCTCGTATTGAGTGTCTGTTTTGTAACGAAAAAGCCGAGGACTTTCGTCCTCGGCTTTGGCAGCGGGTGAAGGATTCGAATTCCCTTCTGGCTCTGCATTATATGTAGGACAGTTGCATTATATGGCATTGAGTCCCTATTTTCAACCTTCTTATTGCATTGTGTTGTACTTCTCCGCACATATTGGTAACGTCTAAAGGGAAAAACAAAGGGAAAACTCAATTTATCACATCTTTCCAGTTTCCCGGAAATCCCATACAAGAAAGTATTTTGTTCATCTGAAAAATCTTTGTCTTTTTTGTTAACTTGATCAGTGCTGAATCAATCGCCAATACGGTATGCCGAAAATCGTTTTCGTCTAATAAATACTTTAAACAAATCATTGCAGCAAATAAATCCGTTTTACCCTTTTTGTATAGTCCAGCTTTGCTCTTGCTAATTCCCAGCGATGCATGCACAGGCATATCCTGTATTCCCCTACTCTGCTTAACTGTAAAATCATACAAACGTTCATTGTGGGCACATACATTTCGCACTCGTGTCAACATATCCAACATTCCAACCAGCGCATTTGCAGAAACACCAGGAAACTCTTTTGCCACATCGCTTTGCACTGCCGATGTACACAGGCTAAACATCTTAGAAGTATTTCCAAATGTGATTACTTTTACAGCAGCCCAAAGAGGAATATTTCTATGCTTGTCCCATTGATGTTCGATATAGATATGATCTAGTGGCGGTGTCACAACCGAAATGAATGTTTTAATTAGCTTTTTTATCTCTTTTTGGCGCTTACATTCGTCTGTAGTCCCTGGATGAGCGTCATAATTCAACGGCGATAGGTATGCTCCTTGCTCTTCTCCATATCGACTAACAAATGAATACGAAAGTAATGATTTAATATTTTTCTCAACCAACTGTATGGCATGAAAAAACACATCTCTTAACGTATCATCGAATTCATACAGTGCATAAATATCATCAATGGTAGTTCCTGGCTTGTATTTCCCATCTTTTCCTTTAA
>JAFXCU010000087.1 GCA_017521345.1 Ruminiclostridium sp.
CCAGGCCGCCCAGGGTCAGCAGGACCAGCTTGCCCAGGATGGACACCACCGACAGGATGAGGATGGGAAGGATGTATTCTGCGATCATACTGGGCTGGACCATGAAGCCCACGGACACGAAGAAGACGGCGCCGAAGAGGTTCTTGCAGGGGGTGACCAGATGCTCGATCTTCTCCACGTGGACGGTGCCCGCCAGAAGGGAGCCCGCCAGGAAGGCCCCCAGCTCGGTGGACAGGCCAATGGCATCGGCCAGGACGGCCATGAGGAAGCAGAGGGCCAGAGAGAAGATCAGCAGGACCTCCTCGTTCATCAGGACCACCAGCTTCTTCATGAGGGTGGGCAGCAGATAGATGCCCAGGATCAGCCACAGGACCAGGTAGAACAGGAGCAGGCCCATCTGCTGGGCCAGAGCAATGCCGCTGATGGACTGAGACACGGCAATGGTGGACAGAATGACCATGGCGAAGATGGCGATGATGTCCTCGATGACCAGGGTGCCCATGGCCAGGTCGGAGAACTTCCGGTCCTTCATGCCCATGTCCTGGATGCTCTTCATGGTGATCATGGTGGAGGACATGGCCAGCATGACACCCAGGAAGATGCTGTTCATGGATCCCCAGTCCATGAGGATGCCCATGAAGAAGCCAACGACGCCCATGCCCAAAGCCTGGACGCCGGCGGACAGGAAGCCGGGGACGCCAACCTCTCCCATCTTGTGGATGGAGAACTCAAGTCCCAGGCCGAACATCAGGAAGATGACGCCGATGTCTGACCAGACCTCGATGGTCTCCATGTTCTGGACGGTGGGCAGGAAATCCACCACAGGCCCTGCCAGGAAGCCTGCCAGGATGTAGCCCAGCACCGAGGGGAGGTTGATTTTTTTGCAGAGGATGGTGGTAAAGGCCGCCAGGGCCAGGATGACAGTCAGGTCGGTGATGAGAGGGGGGAGTGCGTGCATGGAGGGCTCCTTTCTGCGGGGCTTGTAGAGATCGGAAGGCTACAATCCCTCAGTCAGCTTCGCTGACAGCTCCCTGGAGGTGAATTGGCCGAAGGCCAAGAGAGGCTGGCCTGGGCCATTGCACAAGGGAGCCTTGAGGTCAGCACAACCCTAAAAGCCTCCCTTGTGTAAAGGGAGGTGGCTCGCCGCAAGGCGAGACGGAGGGATTGTAACCCAAAGGTTTCTATTTTCTATCAGTATAAAGCACGCTCTGAACTTTTGCAACCTTCCTGGAAGAGAATCCCATTCCGTTGACAATCCACCCAGGCTATGGTACCTTTATTTTATAGGAATTTGAAACAAAAAGGAGGTTTTTCCATATGGCACACACCCACCTTCCCAACCAGTGCCGTCAGCTCCGGCAGGACGTGCTGGAGATGATCCACGCAGCCGGCTCCGGCCACCCCGGCGGCTCCCTGTCCGCCGTGGAGATCCTCACCGCCCTCTACTTTGACGTGATGCACGTGGACCCTCAGAACCCCAATGACCCGGACCGGGACCGGTTCATTCTCTCCAAGGGCCACGCCGCTCCCATCCTCTACGCTGTGCTGGCCCGGAAGGGGTACTTTGACCCTGCCAGCCTTCCCACCCTCCGCTCTCTGGGTTCCCCCCTTCAGGGGCACCCCCATATGCACATGCTCCCCGGCCTGGACTGCTCCTCCGGCTCCCTGGGTCAGGGCCTGTCCGTGGCAAACGGCTTAGCATTTGCTGCAAAAAAGTTAAACAAGTCCTACCGGACCTACTGCCTCATGGGTGACGGCGAGGTCCAGGAGGGCCAGGTGTGGGAGGCCGCCATGACCGCCGCCCACTTCGGCCTGGACAATGTCTGCGCCATCGTGGACAACAACGGGGTCCAGCTGGACGGTACCACCGCCGAGATCATGGGCGTGGAGCCCCTGGGCGAGAAGTTCCGTGCCTTCGGCTGGCATGTCATCGACTGCGACGGCCACGACCTGGAGGCCCTGCTGGCCGCCTTTAAGGAAGCTGCCGAGACCAAGGACAAGCCCACCGTGATCGTCGCCAAGACCGTCAAGGGCAAGGGGGTCTCCTTCATGGAGAACCAGTGCGGCTGGCACGGCAAGGCCCCCAACAAGGAAGAGCTGGCCGCTGCCCTGGCCGAGATCGTGTAAAGGAGGAACCGCCATGAAAGACGTGAAATACATCCCCCAGCGGGACGGCTACGGCCTGGGTCTGCTGGAACTGTGCAAGACCCGTGAGGACATCCTGGTGCTGGACGCCGACGTGGCCGCCTCCACCCGGACCAACTGGATCCGGGACCAGTACCCCGACCACTTCTACAACCTGGGCATCAGCGAGCAGGACATGGTGGGCACCGCCGCCGGTCTGGCCCTGGGCGGGCTCATCCCCTATGTGTCCACCTACGGCGTCTTCCTGTCCGGCCGTGCCTTTGACCAGATGCGCACCACCGTGTGCTACAACAACCTGAAGGTCCGCTTCGGCGGCGCCCATGCGGGCATCTCCGTGGGTCCCGACGGGGCCACCCACCAGGCTCTGGAGGACATCGCCCTGGCCCGTGTCCTGCCTAAGATGATGGTCATTGCCCCCTGTGACAGCGAGGAGACCCGGAAGGCGGTCATTGCCGCCGCCGACATCGACGGCCCCGTGTACTTCCGCTTCGGCCGGGAGGCCGTGCCTGTGGTCACCGACGAAAGCACCCCCTTTGAAATTGGCAAGGCCCGTCTGGTCCAGGATGGCACCGACTGCGCCGTCTTTGCCTGCGGCGCCATGGTCTACGAGGCCATGTGTGCGGCTGAGGAGCTGGCCAAGGAGGGCATCTCCCTGCGGGTCTTCGACCTGCACACCATCAAGCCCATCGACGAGGAGGCCATCCTGACTGCCGCCAAGGAGTGCGGCTGCATCGTCACCGCCGAGGAGCACCAGACCGCCGGTGGCCTCTACAGCGCCGTGGCAGAGGTCATCGTGAAGGGCCAGCCCGTCCCCATGGAGAATGTCTCCGTCCGGGACACCTTTGGTCAGTCCGGCCCCCCCGAGGCCCTGATGAACGCCTACGACCTGAATGCAAAGGGCATCATCACCGCCGTTCGGGCCGCCCTGGAGCGCAAAGCATGAAGAAATTACTGCCCACCCTGCTGCTGATGCTGTTTCTCACAGCCTGCGGCGGGGTGGAACCCCCTCCGGGGGATTATGTGGGGATGGACGACGGGTTCCGGTACACCAAGTCCCAGCTGACCGCCCAGGAGCAGTACGTCTATGATCAGCTTCTCACCGGTCTGAAGGAACAGGCCGGGCGGATCGAGGGGCTCTACCCGGACTCTGCCATGATCGAGCGGGCCATCAGGGCGGTGGATCGGGACTATCCGGAGCTCTTCTGGTTCTCGGGCACCGGCCGGATCGAGACCACCTACCTGGGGGACAGGGCCATGGAGGCCGCCTACGTGCCGGACTACGCCGTGATGCCCGACCAGCGGCCGGCCGTCCAGGCCCAGCTGGACGCCTGGATGGGGGACTTCCGGGCAGGACTTCCCGCCGGGGCCGACCAGTGGACCACCGCCTTGTATGTCTATGAATACCTCATCGACCACGCCGACTACCAGACCGTGGAGGACAACTCCATCGTGAACATCATGGTGGATGGCAGGGGTCTCTGCGGCTGCTATGCCAAGACCGCCCAGTACCTCCTGAACGGCCTGGGCATCCCCTGCGCATACATCACCGGCCAGGCCGGGGGCGAGACCCACGCCTGGAACCTGATATGGATCGACGGTCAGCCCACCTGGATGGACCCCACCTGGGGAGACCCGGTCTTTGAGGGGGAGAACCCCGCCCTGGGGGCCAGCTATGACTATTTCGGCCTCACCACCGCCGACCTTCTGCTGACCCACACCCCGGATGACACAG
>JAFXCU010000088.1 GCA_017521345.1 Ruminiclostridium sp.
CTGTTTTCCGGGGTGTGTCCGGGGGGGCGGACGTTGTAAGCAAAGTAAGGAGAGGCTTTTTTTTATGGATTCCAAAGAGAGAAGAATGAAGAGCAACCCTGTTGCCCTTCTGCCCATTGCCGTGTTCCTGGTTCTGTATCTGGGCTTGGGTATCGTGTTTGAGTATGTGATGAAGATCGAGATGGGCTTCTACAGCATCCCCATCGTGGTGGTCTTCCTGCTTGCCCTGATGGTGGCCTGCATCCAGAACGGCCGCCTGAACATGGACAAGAAACTGGAGCTCATGGGCAAAGGCGTAGGCGACAAAAACATCATGATCATGATCCTCATCTTCATGACCGCCGGTATCTTCGTGGGCGTCGTGGGCCGCAGCAGCGCTGAGAGCGTGGCCTACTGGCTGCTGTCCATCATCCCCGCCCAGTACGCTGTGGCCGTCCTCTTCGTGGTGGCCTGCTTCGTCTCCCTGGCTATGGGCACCTCCGTGGGCACCATCACCCTCATCACCCCCATCGCTCTGGCTGTGGCAGATGCCTCCGGCTTCTCCATCCCCCTGTGCATTGCTTCCGTTATGGGCGGCGCCATGTTCGGCGACAACCTCTCCTTCATCTCCGACACCACCATCGCTGCCTGCAACGGCCAGGGTGTTAAGATGCAGGACAAGTTCCGGGTGAACTTCGGCATCGCTCTGCCCGCCGCCATCGTCTCCCTGGTGATCATCCTGATGGTCTCCATGGACCAGGCAGCCACCCCTGTGATCCAGGAGTATAACCTGATCCAGATCATCCCCTACGTGCTGGTCCTGGCCGGCGGCATCGCCGGTGTCAGCGTCTTCCGTGTCCTGCTGGTTGGCATCATCTCCGGCGCCATCATCATGCTGGGCACCGGTGCCACCGCTCCCACCGACCTGCTGGCCAACATGGGTTCCGGTGCTGCCGGCATGTTCGAGACCACTATGGTGGCCATTCTGGTGGCTGCCATCTGCGCCCTGATCCGTGAGTACGGCGGCTTTGATGCCCTGCTCTACGGCATCAAGAAGATCTTCAAGGGCAAGAAGGGCGGCCAGCTGGGCATGGGCCTGCTGGTCGGCGCTATGGACATCGCCACTGCAAACAACACCGTGGCCATCGTCATGGCAAACCCCATTGCCAAGGAAATGTCCGAGACCTACGGCATCTCCCCCAAGAAGACCGCTTCCATCCTGGACACCTTCTCCTGCGTCTTCCAGGGCATCATCCCCTACGGCGCACAGATGCTGGTGGCCCTGTCCGCTGCGGCTGAGCTGGGCTATGAGGTCTCCGCTTTCGACGTGATCCCCAACCTGTTCTACCCCTTCCTGCTGCTCATCAGCTCCCTGCTGTTTATCTTCGTGATCCCCGAGCGCAAGGTGGACAAGTAATCATTCAAAACCCGAGGCCAAGAGCCTCGGGTTTTTCTTGCCTATGTTGGAAATTCTGGTACAATGGAACCATGAAAACGATCAGAAAGAGGGTCGACTATGGAACACGTATTGGTGGTAGACCGCAAAGAACTGGAGGCCCTGCTGCCCCCCGAGCCCTTCACCACCCAAAACATGGAGACCATCCGCCGGTTCATCCTGGACAATCACTTCTTCATGGAGCGGGAGAAGGCCGATTATGACAACACCGTCAAGCAGATCATCCCCTATGTGGTCATCCGTCAGGACGGGAAGTATTTCCTCCTGCGGCGGCTGAAGAAGCAGACCGAGGCCCGCCTCCACGACAAGCTCTCCCTGGGCGTGGGCGGCCACATCAACCCCACCGAGGAGGAAGCAGACGACCCCCTGGAGGCCGGACTTCTCCGGGAGCTGGACGAGGAGGCAGCGGTGGAGACCGTGGCTTCCCTGCGGGCTGTGGGCTTTCTCAACGAGAACAACGGCGGGGTCAGCGACTACCACGCCGCCCTGGTCTGCCTGCTGGAGGCAGAGGGCCAGGTGACCGTCCGGGAGACCGAAAAGATGTCCGGCAGCTGGGCCACCGTCCAGGAGCTCCAGGAGGTCTTCCCCTATCTGGAGACCTGGTCTCAGATCGTGGTGGAACAGGTCATTCTGGCAGGCGTGGTGTAACTCTGGCAATTTCCACCAATCCACCCCCGCCCTGTTTGTGCAACATTTTTTCAAAAAGGTCTTGCAAAACCCTAAAACCCATGGTATTATATCTAAGCTGTCTGACAGCGAAGTGAATATCCGGGTGTGGCGAAGTTTGGTATCGCGCTTGAATGGGGTTCAAGAGGCCTTGAGTTCGAATCTCAACACTCGGACCAAAGAGTACTATCGAAAGATAGTACTCTTTTTGTTTACATACATTGTTGATCGAACTCAAGGCCTCTTGCAGGCGGCGAAGGCCGCCGTTAAATCCAGGCCCAAAGGGAAACAGTGCGCAAGCACTCGTTTCCCTTGCGTTCGACACCCACCGCAGTGGGCGTGTCGGAGCGCAACCGCCGCAGGCGGCTCTTGGCGCGGAGACATCTCAACACTCGGACCAAAGAGTATCATCGAAAGATGGTACTCTTTTTGTTTACGCACATTGTTGGTCGAACGCAAGACCTCTTGAGGCGGCGAAGGCCGCCTGTCAATGATACGCCACAACGCAGAAAAAGCCGGTGATCGGAAGTCTTCCGATCACCGGCTTTTTGATTCTCACTTATTCTGCCAGCTTTTTCACAGCACCCTGGACGCAGTCCAGAGCGATCTTCATGCCGTCCTGAAGGGTACGGGTAGCAGCGTGGGCGCCCACGATGACGGGCTTGTCCAGGCTGAGACCCACCACGGCAGCGTGGCTGCCCAGGCCGTTCTCCTCGGTAACGATACCTGCGGCCTTGCGCAGGTAGGGCATCATCTCGTTGGTGGTGTGGGGCACCACCAGGATCATGCCGGGATAGAACTTGGCCTTCAGGTCGGCCAGGGTCCGGCAGACGCAGACGGTACCCTTAGCGGCACGGTCGCCCACACCTACGCCGGTGAGGACGGTGCTGCCCACCTGATGGACCTTCATCATGTTGGTGCTGCCGGCCAGACCGGAGGGGACACCGGCGGTGATGACCACCAGGTCATCCTGCCTGATGAGGCCGGCTTCTAGGGCCTTAGCCACAGCGCAGTCCATCATCTCGTCGGTGGACTGGACATACTCCATGATGAGGGGGGTAACGCCCCAGGTGAGGGACAGCTGACGCTGGACCTTCTCATCCATGACGCAGGCGATGATGGGGGTGTCGGGACGGAATCGGCTGATGAGGCGGGGGGTCACGCCGGAGGCGGACATGGTGATGATAGCCGCAGCGTTCAGGTCATGGGCGGTGGTGCAGGCGGCATGGGCGGTGGCGCCGCCGATGCCCAGGCGGATGGAGGAGATGATCTCCTGGGATCTGCCAAAGTAATTGATGTCGCTCTCGGTGCGCTCAGCAATGGCAGCCATGGTCTTCAGGGATTCCACAGGGTACTTGCCTGCGGCGGTCTCACCGGAGAGCATGACGGCGGAGGTACCGTCGTAGACGGCGTTGGCCACGTCGGTGATCTCGGCACGGGTGGGCCGGGGGTTGGTCATCATGCTGTCCAGCATCTGGGTGGCAGTGATGACATGCTTACCCATGGACAGGGTGCGCTTGATGAGATTCTTCTGGATGACAGGGATCTCGGTGAAGTCGATCTCCACGCCCATGTCGCCGCGGGCCACCATGATGCCGTCGGCCACAGCCAGGATCTCATCCACGTTGTCCACGCCCTCCTGGTTCTCCAGCTTGGCGATGATGCGGATGTTGGACTGATGCTCGTCCAGCAGACGGCGGATCTCCTCCACGTCCTGGGCGTTCCGGCAGAAGGAGGCCGCGATGAAGTCGAAGTCCTCCTGGATGCCGAAGAGGATATCGGACCGGTCCTGGGCGCTCATGTAGGGCATGGACAGGTGGACACCGGGAACGTTGACCCCCTTCTTGTCCTTGATGGGGCCGCCGTTTTCCACACGGCAGACGATATCCGTGTCGCTGACCTCCAGAGCGGTCATGCGGATGAGGCCGTCGTCCAGCATAATGGTGGTGCCCGCCTTCACATCCTGGGGCAGGTTCCGGTAGCTGACGGCGCAGATGTCCTTGTTGCCCTCCACGTCACGGGTGGTGAGGGTGAAGGTCTGGCCGGTCTCCAGGACCTCCTTGCCATTGGTGAAGGTCTTCAGACGGATCTCAGGACCCTTGGTGTCCAGCAGGGCAGCCACAGGGATGCCAAGCTTCTGGCGGGCGGCCTTCAGCTTTTCCAGCCGGGCCTTCTGCTC
>JAFXCU010000089.1 GCA_017521345.1 Ruminiclostridium sp.
CCCTTGATGAAGTCGGGGGAATCTGCCAGCTGATCCAGAACGGCCTGGCCCACACGGGTCATGATGGCCATGTTCAGGACCACGTAGATAGAGTCGGTCAGCTCGATGCCGTATTTGGCAAAGGGAGAGCCCACAGGGCCCATGCTGTAGGGGATGACATACATGGTGCGGCCCTTCATGGAGCCGCCGCAGAGCTCATCCAGCATGGCGTGCATTTCCACAGGGTCCATCCAGTTGTTGGTGGGGCCTGCGTTTTCCTTCTCCTTGCAGCAGATGAAGGTACGGCCTTCCACACGGGCCACGTCGCTGGGGTCAGAGCGGTGGAGATAGCAGCCGGGCAGCTTCTCCTGGTTCAGCTTATAGATCTCACCGGTGGCGCAGGCCTCTTCCCGCAGAGCCTCCAGCTGATCCTCGGTACCGTCGATCCAGACGACCTGGTCGGGGGTGGTGAGCTTGATCTGCTGGTCGATCCAATCCAGCACAGCCTTATTCTTGGTCAGTTCCACGATAATGCCCTCCTTGCGAGCAAATTCTCTTTTTCATGAAATTATTATAGCCCTTTTTGCCAAAGGTCTCAAGGCACATTCTACACAAACTCTCATGGATACCACAAGAATTTCTCATGGATAACTATCACAAATGACGCAATTTCTCCGTCAGTTTGGCAAATTCTTCAAAACTAAGCCGTTCCCCGCGAATGGACTCCTGCATACCGCAGTCCACAATGGCCTGACGAAGGGCATCCTTCCCCACATCCTTGCCCATGAGGGTGGTCAGGCCGTTGAGAAGGGTCTTACGCCGCTGACCAAAGGCCGCCCGGACCACCTGGAAGAAGAGCTTGGGATCGGCCACCTCCACCGGGGGCTTTCCACGGACGGTCATGCGGATGACCGAGGAGGTCACCTTGGGGGCGGGCAGGAAGCAGGAGGGGGGCACATCGTAGAGCAGCTCACTGTCGGCATAGTACTGGCACAGGACGGTGAAGGCGCCGTAATCCGCCGTGCCCGGCTTGGCGCAGATCCGCAGGGCCACCTCCCGCTGGATCATCACGGTAACTGCCTGGAAACACTGGGCCTCCAGCATGGCAGTGATGACCGGGGTGGTGATGTTGTAGGGCAGGTTGGCACAGGCAACCACCGGCAGGCCGGGCATCTTCTCGGCGCAGAGGGCGGCAATGTCGGTCTTCATGATGTCCCCAGGCACGATCTCGGCGTTGGGGTAGTCGGCCAGGGTCTCAGCCAGGACGGGGTACAGCCGCTGGTCCAGCTCCACCGAGACCACTTTATCCGCCAGTTTGGCCAGCTGCTCGGTGAGGGGGCCAATGCCGGGGCCAACCTCCAGGACGCCCAGGCCAGGGCCTGCCCCGGAGGCCTCGGCGGTCTGCCGGGGCACCCAGGATTCGATGAGGAAATTCTGCCCCATACTCTTGGAAAAATGGAAGCCGTGGCGGGCCAGCAGCTCCTTGATCTCTTTCTGATTGGTCAAATTCATGGTGACATCCTCTCCCCTGTGATTTTTTGTCTATCTTACCATAGGCCGACACGGTTTGCAACGGCATAGAATGGGCCAAAGGAGGGATCATTTTGCCCATTATCTACCTGTCCCCGTCCACCCAGGAGTTTAACCCCTACGTCACCACCGGAAACGAGGACTACTGGATGAACCGGCTGGCCGACACCATGGAACCCATACTCACCGCATCGGGCATCGCCTGGGTGCGCAACACCCCAGACATGACGGCGGCTTCCTCCATCCGGGCCTCCAACGCCGGCATCTATGACCTGCACCTGGCCCTGCACTCCAACGCCTCCGGCGGTGGGATGCCCGGACGGAACCGGGGGATCATTGCCTTCTACTTCCCAAGCAGTTCCCAGGGGCAGCGGGCCGCCCAGCTCATTGCGGAGAATCTGAAGCCCATCTATCCCCTGCCCAACCTGGTCCGGGCGGAGCCCACCACCACCCTGGGGGAGGTTCGTCGTGTCCGGGCTCCCGCCGTCCTGCTGGAGCTGGGTTTCCACGACAACGACCAGGACGCCAACTGGATCACCGCTAATATCCATCCCGCCGCCGAAGCAATCGTCCTGGCCCTGACGGAGTTTTTCAGTCTGCCCTTCTTCCCGGACAGTCATCCAGAGCCGGGACGGGTCCAATACGCCGGAGGTGCCGTGAGCGTCTATGATCGGCCTGCCTTTACCACCCCCAAAGCCTTCCTCTATGACGGCGCCCCGGTGACCATTCTGAACCGGTTTGAGGACTGGGCCCTCATCCGGTTCGGCGGGGAACTGGGCTTCCTCCCGGCAGAATTTCTGTCAGAAGACTGACTGCTTGGATTGTTCATAATTTGTTCACGCTAAGTTTGAAATTTGTCCACTTCTATTGACTTGTCCTGTGGTACGATAAGACCGTAATAAAAGAAATAACAAATTACTCCCTCTTTTCTCTCTCTTCCTAAATATACGCAGGAGGCCGGACGCAGAAGCGCCCGGCCTTTTGTTTCGCCCAGAGACAAAAAAGAAACGCCGAGACAAATGTCTCGGCGTTCCGGATTTGTTGGGATCTCACAGGCGGCGTCTGCGAACTTCAGAACGCGTCCTGCGGAATACCTTCACCATGAAATACACAATGGTGATGAAGTAGGGTAACCCAAAGTAAGTCAAGGTACCACGGGTGACAGTCCAGTCAAAGAACAGGGTTGCAATACCGATGGCGGCGGTGACCACTGCCACGATAAAGAATGCCACCTGCTTGTGAATGCGGAGGGCCTTGTAGGCCGGTCTCCGGCGATCACCGATAGACTTTGCTGCGTAGAAATCCAGCAGCAGCAGAATGAAGACGGTAGCCGCTGCATAGATCAGCGTTTCCATCATGATGACCTGGCTGCTGGCAACCTGGTCCAGAATTGACGTTTCCATAGGGGTTACTCCTTTGATTCAAATGCGAGGGATTGGATTTGCTTGCTCAGACTCTTACTTCTGGCGCATTGCCTTCAGGTCCAGATCGCCGAACATATCCTTCTCGCGCTGCTCGGGAGACAGCTTGTTACGGGCGGAGCCGCAAGCGAAGAACAGGACATAGCCGACAACGATGTAGACGACGAAGACGATCAGGGCCTTGGTGCCTGCATACCAGGGGCTCATGGGGATCAGAGCGCCGACGAAGTAGATGACGCCAGCGATAGCTGCCCAGTAAGCGATGGGGGTAGCCAGCTTGTAAGGACGCTCAGCATTGGGCATATCCTTACGCAGCTTCAGCAGGGACAGGGCGGAGATCATCCAGGACAGGATGAATGCGGTTGCGGAGAAGCAGGTAACGGTGTCGATCATGTTGTAGCCCAGGAAGGGACCGATGAAGGACAGGATGGTGACGACGTACAGGCCGTTGATAGCAACGCCGTTCTTCTGAACAGCCAGAGCTGCGGGCAGCATCTTTGCACGGGCCATAGCCATCAGCAGGTTTGCGGATGCGGTGAAGAAGCCGTTCCAGGTGGTGAACAGACCAGCCAGAGCACCGATGGTGATCAGCCAGTACAGAGCAACGCCAGCGCCGCCTTCATAGACGAACTTGAACATGTTGGAAGCAGCGGGACGGTCCAGGGTCAGGAACTCCTGCCAAGGATAAGCGTAGCCGAATGCGAACAGCAGGAATGCGTAGAAGACGCAGGCCAGGCCGACGGACATAACGACGGTGGTACCGACGGTCTTGACATCGCCGCCAGCATCCTCAACGCCCTGAGGAATGGTTTCGAAACCAGCAAGGAAGAATGCTGCAGTACACAGGATACCGAATGCGCCGCCGATCAGGCTGCCGTGGTTTGCGCCCTCAGCGGGGGAGTAGATGGGCTGCAGGTTGCCCATGTCGCCGCCAATCAGGCCGGCAATTGCACCGATGATAGCTGCTGCCACCAGGAAGATGCACAGGAACTTCTGCAGGACTGCTGCAGAGGACAGGCCCTTCTTGTTCAGCAGGAACAGCAGGATGGTAAAGATGGTACCAATGATGATGGTGGTCAGGTAGATGGGGGAGCCCATAACGGTGTACATGGGATCGCCGGCAGTCAGGACGGGGAACATGTAAGCCAGAACGTCAGTGACCTGGATGGCTTCCCAGGGAATGATGGCCACGAATGCACCGAATGCGGCCCAGCCGGACAGGAAGGAGATCTTTTCACCGAAGGCTGCATAAGCGAATGCGGAGCCGCCGCCAGCGACGGGCAGCATGGGGACCAGCTCGGCGTAG
>JAFXCU010000090.1 GCA_017521345.1 Ruminiclostridium sp.
AGGCCGGTCTGCTTGGTCAGCCACTCGGCGGCCAGGGCCTGGACAGCAAAGGACATGTCCATGATCTCGGCGGGGTGGCCGTTGCCGGCAGCCAGGTTCACCAGGCGGCCCTCAGCCAGGACGTTCA
Organism: Ruminiclostridium sp.; assembly: GCA_017521345.1. The sequence goes on from JAFXCU010000090.1 coordinate 128, forward strand.
GGGTATTGCCGTTAGCCAGGGTGTAGCCGATGATGTTCTCCCGGCGGAGCTCCTGCTTGACAGACATTTCACGCAGCTCTGCCACGGCGATCTCGCAGTCGAAGTGACCGGCGTTGGCCAGCAGGACGTTGTGCTTCATGGTCTCAAAGTGGCGGGGGACGATGACATCCTTGCAGCCGGTGACGGTGACGAAGATGTCGCCCAGGGGGGCAGCCTCGTCCATGGTCATCACCCGGAAGCCGTTCATGGTGGCGTCCAGAGCCTTGAAGGGATCGATCTCGGTGACGATCACGTTGGCGCCCATACCGGCGGCACGCATAGCAACGCCCTTGCCGCACCAGCCGTAGCCGGCCACCACCACGGTCTTGCCGGCCACCACCAGGTTGGTGGTGTGCATGATGCCGTCCCAGGAGGACTGGCCAGTGCCGTACTTATTGTCATAGTAGTGCTTGGCCTTGGCGTCGTTGACAGCCATCATGGGGCAGGGCAGGATGCCCTCCTTTTCACGGGCCTTCAGGCGGAGGATGCCGGTGGTGGTCTCCTCACAGCCGCCGATGAGGCAGTCGGCGTACTCCTTGCACTTGCCGCCCAGCAGGTCGATCAGGTCGCCGCCGTCGTCGATGACGATGTGGGGGTGGCACTTAAGGGTCTCGGTCAGGTGCTGCTCATACTCCTCGGCAGTGGCGCCGTAGATGCCAAAGGTCTCCACGCCCATGGAGGCCAGACCGGCGGCCACGTCGTCCTGGGTGGACAGGGGGTTGGAACCGGTCAGGTAGACCTCTGCACCGCCCTGGGACAGGACATAGCCCAGGTTGGCCGTCTTGGCCTCCAGATGGACGGAGACCGCCACACGCAGGCCCTTAAAGGGCTGCTCCCGGATGAAGCGGGCCTCGATCTGGGACAGGGCGGGCATATGGTCCCGGACCCAGTGGATCTTTCTGCGGCCGGACTCGGCCAGAGACATATCTTTCACAATGCTCATAGTTTGTTTTCCTCTTCTTTTTTGATGATAGACATGAAAAAAAGGCTCCCCAAGGGAACCTTGCACGCAACACGCGGCGCTCCCTTATCGCTGTTAGCGGAACCACCTTGCCCGGACGGGCAGGTTGGTGTGGGGTCATGGAGCTAACTCTCTCGCCCACTCTTGATAATGCGCTCTTATAAAAAATTACACCTAATTATATGGTCAAACATCAAAAAAAGCAAGTAAATTCTCACGGTTTGTTGCCCTGGGGCAAAGATTTGGAAATGTTCACAGAATCTTCTAGACTTCCCGGCCCGTTGGAGGTAAAATATATCCTGATTTCATATGACATTAAGGAGGTCATTCCACTTGCGTGCCATTCAACAGTGGCTGGATCGCTTCTGCTACAAGCATCCTAAGCTGAGTATCCCCGGCCTGATGCGGTACATCGTCATCGGCAACGTCCTGGTCTACCTGCTGGATATGTTCAGCATGGGGGGCGGGGCTCTGGGCTCCGGCCTGTTCAGCTTCAACACATCCGCCATTCTCTCCGGCCAGATCTGGCGTCTGGTCACCTTCATCTTCGTGCCCATGGGCAGCTCCAACATTTTCTTCTTTGCCATCACCCTGTACTTCTACTACTTCATCGGCAACGCCCTGGAGCGGGAGTGGGGGAGCAACAAGTTCACCGTCTTCTACTTCTTCGGCGTTCTCCTGAACATCCTCATCGGCTTCCTGGTGGGCGGAGCCTCCATGTACTACGTGAACATGTCCATGTTCTTTGCCTTCGCCACCCTGTACCCCGACCTGCAGTTCCTGCTGTTCTTCATCATCCCCGTGAAGGCCAAGTGGCTGGCCTGGATCGACGCCGCCTACTTCGCCATCGCCGTCTTCCAGTACCTGGCCGGCGGCCACATCCTCATGGCCCTCATCCCCATCGTGGCCGTGCTGAACTACCTGCTCTTCTTCGCCTCTGACATCGGCAACCTATTCTCCACCGCCAAGCGCCAGGCCAAGTGGAAGGCCGCCCAGCGGCCCAACCAGCGGCAGTATGGCGGGCCCAAGGTGGTCAACTTCGGCGATGCCAAGACCAAGACCAAGGAGAACTACCTCCACCGCTGCGCCGTCTGCGGCAAGACCGACGTGTCCCACCCCCAGATGGAGTTCCGGTACTGCTCCCGGTGCAACGGCTACTACTGCTACTGCGCCGACCACATCAATACACACATTCATGTGCAGTGAAATTGGGCCCTTGGCCCAGTGAAATACGCCTTCGGCGTGTGAAATCCGGCCCTCGGCCGGGTGAAATAGCCCCAAGGGGCTGATTCGGTGTCCCTTCGGGACGTATTTTATTCTGTTTTTCAGAAAAGGAGGCGTTTGCTATGACCGATAAAGATTTGGTGGAGCTGGCCTTCACCATGCTGGACAAGGCCTACATCCCCTACTCAAACTTCCCCGTGGGGGCCGCCCTGGAGGGTTCCGACGGCACCGTCTACACCGGCTGCAACGTGGAGAACGCCGCCTACGGCTCCTGCATCTGTGCCGAGCGCACCGCCCTGGTGAAGGCGGTCAGCGAGGGCTGCCGCTCCTTCACCCGCATCGCCGTGGTGGGCAACGGCCCCGACTACTGCTGGCCCTGCGGCTCCTGCCGCCAGATGCTCTACGAGTTCGCCCCCGACCTGGAGGTCCTGGTGGCCAACCGGGACCACGATTATGTAAAATACACCCTGCGTCAGCTTCTGCCCCACGGCTTCGGCCCCGAGGCTCTAAAATGACCTGCCACCCTCAAGGAGGTGCTCCATGGACCTACAGGAATTTCTGGACCGGCTGAAGGCCGGAGAGGCCATCACCCCCGATGGAGACCTGCATCACTTCATGCACGACCTCACCGAGGAGACCCTGCGCCTGACGGCAGAACTCAACGGCTCCTACCACACCCAGGAGGAGATCTGCGCCCTCTTCGCCCAAATCACCGGCAAGCCAACCCCGGAGGGCTTCCGACTCTTCCCGCCCTTCTATGCCAACCTGGGCAGGAACATCACCGTGGGCAAGGGGGTCTTTCTCAACACCGGCTGCCACTTCGGCGACCAGGGGGGCATCACCATCGGGGACAACACCCTCTTCGGCAGCAACGTGGTCCTGGCCACGGTCAACCACGACTTTGACCCGGCCAACCGCCGGACGGCCTACCCCTCCCCCATCGTCATTGGGAGCAGCGTGTGGATCGGCTCCAGCGTCACCATCACTCCCGGTGTCACCAGTGGGGACGGCTCCTTCGTGGACGCAGGCGCGGTGGTCTCCAAAGACGTGCCGCCCAATACTGTCGTTGCCGGCGTACCGGCCCGGATCATCAAAACCATTGAACCGAATACATAAAAGAACTCCCTTGCCCTTCGGCAAGGGAGTTCTTTTATGCTGTCCCTCTGGCGCTGTCCGTCCGGGTCTCCTCCCGGAAAAACAGGGTGATGCACCACAGAGCAGAGACGCACACCAGGATATAGACCACCCGGCTGAGGATGGAGTCGGAGCCCCCGAAGAGGGCCGCCACCATGTCCATGCCGAAGAGGCCCACACCGCCCCAGTTCAGGCCGCCGATGACCAGAATGGCCAGGGCCAGCCGATCCAACATACGCATACAAATACCTCCCTTATCTTGGGTTCTGGTTGGTAGTATGCCCCATGGACAACACTTCTTTGCTGGAAATCTTTGCAAAAAAGTCGTGCCGCAAAACGGCACGACTTTTTCTTTACTCTTTGAACATAGTCCAGGGTGCTGTATTGGGAGTCTCCAGCCGGAAGTCCATCTCCTCCCCGGTGTCGGGGTGGGTGAACCGCAGATGGCTGGACCACAGGGCGATCTGCCACTCCTGGGGATCGGGATACCGGCTGTACTTCCGGTCCCCCGCCAGGGGCATGTTCCGGGAGGAGAACTGGGCCCGGATCTGATGGGTCCGGCCGGTTTCCAGGCGGATCTCCACCAGGGAGAAGCCCTCCTTGTTGTCCAGAAGCTTATAGTGGAGGACAGCCTGCTGGATGCCCTTGCCCGGGTACTTGGCCACGTAGGTCTTCCGGGTCTTCTCGTTCCGGCCCAAGAGGTCGATGTAGGTCCCCTCGTCGTACTGGGGCCGCCAGTGGACCACCGCCTGGTACTCCTTCAGGAAGGAGTCCTCCCGGATCTGCCGGGAGAGCTCCGAGGCGGCGGGGCCGGTGAGGGCGTAGACCATGATGCCGCCAACCACCTGGTCCAGGCGGTGGACGGTGCGGACCTTGGCCTCGGGCTGGCCGATGGCCTCCCGGATCAGGTCGGGCATACCCCCGGGCTCGTCGGTGGACAGGACCCGGAAGGGCTTTTCGCAGACGACGATGGACTCGTCCTGATAGATGATGTTCAGCATGGAGATTTCTCCTTTACGCCCCGGCTTCGGCCTGGGCTTTCTTTTTGTCCATTTGGGCCCCCACGATGTTATAGACCATGATGGAGACAAAGACGATGACGCCGCCCACCAGGGAGAGGCCCGTGATGGTCTCCCCCACCACCAGGGCCACCAGGACGGGGTTCAGGATGGGCTCGATGCCGGTGACCAGAGAGGCCGACACCGGCGGGGCATACTTGACGCCCACGGTGAGAAACACATAGGCGATGCCCAGCTGGAAGACGCCCAGCAGGACGGCAGCCACCAGGGTCTGCTGGTCGAACTGGGTCTCCTGGACCAGGGAGGGCAGGCCCACGATGGCCGCCAGACCATGGCCCAGCAGGGTGGAGGACAGAGGATCGCCCCCGGGGATCTTGTTGAGCATGAAGATCCAGCCGTAGCACACACCGGCCAGCACCGCCAGGCAGTTGCCCACCATGTCGCCGGAGCCCAGACCGTCCAGGAAGAAGCAGCCGATGCCGCAGAAGACGATGAGACTGGTGCCGATGTCCAGCTTTTTGGGCTTCTCCTTAAAAATGAGCCACATGAAGAGGATGACCCAGATGGGAGAGGTGAACTGGAGGAGGATGGCGTTGGCCGCCGTGGTGAGCTTGGTGGCCGCCGTGTACAGGGTGGTGCTGCAGGCCACGATGCAGGCCCCGGCGATGGTGCCGGGGGTGAACTTCACCTTCTGCCGGGTGACTTTGCCAAAGATAAAGAGGATGACCACCGAGATGATGCTCCGGAAGGAGTTGATGGACAGGGACTGCCAGGGAATGAGCTTCACCAGCAGGCCGCCGGTGCTGAAGAGCAGGGAGGCGGCAAACACACAGAGAAGACCTTTTCTGGCATTCATACCGTGGCCGCCTTTCTCTCAGCCTGCTTCTCCTGCCGGGCGGAGAGCACGTTGTAGGCCATGATGCTCAGGAATACGATGGCACCGCCCACCAGGGACAGGGGGGAGATCATCTCCCCCAGGACCACCGCCACCAGGACGGGATTCAGGATGGGCTCGATGCCGGCCACCAGACAGGCGGAGACCGGCGGGGCATAGCGGATGCCCGTGGTGAAGAACATGTAAGCAATGCCCAGCTGGAAGACACCCAGGGCCAGGGCGGAGGCCAGAGCCACGCCGGTGAACTGGGTCTCCTGGATGAGCCAGGGGAAACCGATGAGGGCACCCAGGGCCTGGCCCAGGATGGTGGCAAAGAGGGGGTCTCCCCCGGGGAACTTGTTCATCATGAAGACGCCGGCATAGCACACGCCGGACAGGAGGGCCAGCGCATCACCCAGGAAGCTGCCGGACCCCAGGCTGTCCAGGAAGAAGCAGGCCACACCGCCGAAGACGGCAACGCAGGTGATCACGTCCAGCCGCTTGGGCCGCTCCTTAAAGACCAGCCACATGACCAGGATCACGAAGACCGGGGCAGTGAATTGGAGAAGGATGGTGTTGGCGGCGGTGGTGAGCTTGTTGGCGATGGCGTAGAGGGTGGTGACCCCGCACATGGACACAGCGCCCATGATGACGCCGGGAGTGAGCTTGAACTTCCGGCCGGTGACCTTGGCGAAAATCAGCAGCAGGATCACCGAGACGATGCTCCGGAAGGAGTTGATGGCCATGGCGTTCCAGGGGATCACCTTGACACACAGGCCGCCGATGCTGAAAAGGATGGCGGCGATAAACACAAACAGAAGGCCCTTACGGGAGGACATGGACGACCTTCCTTTCTCTTATGATTGGGCAGACCCGGCGGCCTCTCTGGCCTCGGCCCGGGCCCCCAGGACATTATACACCATGACGGTGACAAAGACGATGGCGCCGCCCAGCAGGGACAGGGGGGTGAGGACCTCCCCAATGGCAACGGCCACCAGGATGGGGTTCAGGATGGGCTCGATGCCGGTCACCAGACAGCAGGACACGGGCGGGGCATACTTGGTGCCCCAGGAGATGAGGATGTAGGCAAAGCCCAGGGCAAAGACGCCCAGGCAGATGGCCGCAAAAAGGGTCTGACCGTCAAACTGGGTCTCCTTCACCAGCCAGGGCAGACCGATGACCGCACCCATGGCCTGGCCCAGGGCACAGGCAAAGATGGAGTCGCCCCCAGGGATCTTGTTCATCATGAAGATCCAGGCGTAGCCCACGCCGGACAGGAGGGCCAGGGAGTCGCCCAGGAGGCTGCCGTTGCCCAGGCTGTCCAGGAAGAAGCAGGCGATGCCCCCGAAGACGATGACGCAGGTGATCACATCCAGCTTTTTGGGCTTTTCATGGAAGCACAGCCACATGAAGAGGATGACGAACACCGGGGCAGAGAACTGCAGCAGGATGGTATTGCCCGCCGTGGTAAGCTTGTTGGCCGACACATACAGGATGGTGGTCACGCACATGGCAAAGGCACCGATGGCCACGCCGGGGGTGAGCTTCAGCTTATGATGGGTGATCCTGGCAAAGGCAAAGATCATGGAGGCGGAGATGATGCTGCGGAAGGAATTGATAGCCATGGGATGCCAGGGAATGACCTTGATGCACAGGCCGCCGATGCTCATGAGCAGGGCCGCCACGAAGACGCAGAGCAGACCTTTTCTGGCCTTGGTCATTTGGGCTCACCCTCCCTTCTCTCAGACGTTCTCCAGTGCCTGCTCCAGGTCGGCGATGATGTCGGCGGCATCCTCGATGCCCACGGACAGGCGAATCAGGTCGGGGAACACGCCGCAGGCTTCCAGCTCAGCGTCGGACATCTGACGGTGGGTGGCGGAGGCGGGGTGCAGGACGCAGGTCTTGGCGTCAGCCACGTGGGTGGCGATGGAGGCCAGCTTCAGACCAGCCATAAACTTCTCTGCTGCCTTACGGCCGCCCTTGATGCCGAAAGTGACCACGCCGCAGGTGCCGTTGGGCATGTACTTCTGGGCCAGCTCGTAGTTCTTGTCACCCTCCAGGCTGGGGCAGGTGACCCAGGCAACCTTGGGATGGTCCTTCACGAACTTAGCCACAGCCAGGGCGTTGGCGCAGTGCTGGGGCATACGCAGGTGGAGGGTCTCCAGGCCCACGTTCAGCAGGTAGGCGTTCATGGGTGCGGGGGAGCAGCCGAAGTCACGCATGAGCTGTGCGGTGGCCTTGGTGATGAAGGCGCCGCCCAGGCCGAACCGCTCGGTGTAGGTCACGCCGTGGTAGCTCTCGTCGGGGGTGCACAGGCCGGGGTACTTGTCAGGATACTTGGTCCAGTCGAAGTTGCCGCTGTCCACGATGGCGCCGCCCACCTGGTTGGCGTGGCCGTCCATGTACTTGGTGGTGGAGTGGGTGACGATGTCAGCGCCCCACTCGAAGGGACGGCAGTTGATGGGGGTGGGGAAGGTGTTGTCGATGATCAGGGGCACGCCGTGGGCATGGGCTGCCTTGGCGAACTTCTCGATGTCCAGCACGGTCAGGGCGGGGTTTGCGATGGTCTCGCCGAAGACTGCCTTGGTGTTGGGCTTAAAGGCGGCGTTCAGCTCTTCCTCGGAGCAGTTGGGGTCCACGAAGGTGAACTCGATGCCCATGCGGCGCATGGTCACGGAGAAGAGGTTGAAGGTGCCGCCGTAGATGGCTGCGGAGGAGACCACGTGGTCACCGGCGGAGCAGATGTTGAACACGGCAAAGAAGGAAGCGGCCTGACCGGAGGAGGTCAGCATGGCTGCGGTGCCGCCCTCCAGGGCGCAGATCTTGGCTGCCACCCGGTCAGAGGTGGGGTTCTGCAGACGGGTGTAGAAGTAGCCCTCGGCCTCCAGGTCGAAGAGCTTGCCCATGGCCTCGCTGGTGCCGTAGCGGAAGGTGGTGCTCTGAACGATGGGGATGTTTCTGGGTTCGCCGCTCTCGGGTACGTAACCGGCGTGCAGGCAGTCGGTGCCTCTCTTGTAGTTGCTCATAGTCAACGGTCCTCCTTGGTCTATCTTGAATGGGCGTAACACAACGCCATTTTTATGCGAATAATAAATTATACTGCGTTCCTGTGATTCGGTCAATCCCTCTTTTTTCGGCCGCTCCTGCCCTATACTTACAACATTTTCTGTTACCCCTAACACAAAGTCTTATATCTATATCTGAGGATATCCATTGCTTTTTGGCTCCCAAAACACTATAATCCTTCCCATATTATAATAAAAGAATCTTATTGCCCCGGAACCAAAGGTCCCGGGGATCAACGAAGGGAGAAATCTGATTTGAGCAGGCTTAGTATCACCCCCTGGGAGAACGCCCAGCGCACGGTGGATGACCTGTACGCCGACATGGAGCGGCGCATTTCCTCCGCCCCCTGCGGCAACTGTCCCGTGGAGCTGACCAGCGCCTTCCTGAAGCTGTGCCTGGCCCAGAGCTGCGGCAAGTGCGTCCCCTGCCGCATCGGTCTGGACCGGCTGGCCGACCTGCTGGACCGACTGCTGGAGGGCCAGGGCTCCGAGGCTGACCTGGATGTCATCCTCCGCTCCGCCCAGACCATCGTGGACAGCGCCGACTGCGCCATCGGCTTTGAGGCCGCCCAGATGGTCCTGGACGGCTACGTGGCCTTCCACGACGACTACATGGCCCACGCCACCCACGGCGGCTGCACCGCCAACTTCAAGAGCGTCCCCTGTGTGGAGCTCTGCCCCGCCCACGTGGACGTCCCCGGCTACATTTCCCTGGTGGGCGAGGAGCGCTACGCCGACGCCATCCGCCTGATCCGGAAGGACAACCCCTTCCCCTCGGTCTGCGGTCTCATCTGCGAGCACCCCTGCGAGACCCACTGCCGCCGCTCCATCGTGGACGCTCCCCTGAACATCCGGGGCATCAAGCGCTTCGCCGTGGACCACGCCGGTGAGGTGCCTGCACCCCCCTGCGCTCCCGCCACCGGCAAGCGCATCGCCATCGTGGGCGGCGGCCCCTCCGGCCTCACTGCCGCCTACTTCCTCTCCCTCATGGGCCACAAATGTACCGTCTTTGAGCAGAAGCCCAAGCTGGGCGGCATGCTCCGCTACGGCATCCCCAGCTACCGCCTCCCCGGCTCCTATCTGGAGCCCGACATCGAGTGCATCCTCTCCACCGGCGTGGAGGTCCACCTGAACTGCACCGTGGGCGAGGACGTCCAGCTGGAGGACCTGCGCCGGGACTACGACAGCGTGTACCTGGCCATCGGCGCCGCCCTCCACAAGACCCTGGGCATCCCCGGGGAGGAGGCCGACGGGGTCCTGTCCGCCATTGAGCTGCTGGATACCACCATTCGCAAGGCCAAGCCCGACTTCACCGGCAAGCGGGTGGTCATCGTGGGCGGCGGCAACGTGGCCATGGACGCCACCCGCACCGCCGTCCGTCTGGGTGCCGAATCCGTCAAGTGCGTCTACCGCCGCCGCATCTCCGACATGACCGCCCTGCCCGAAGAGGTGGAGGGCGCCATGGCCGAGGGCTGCGAGATCCTGCCCCTGAAGGCTCCCGTCCGCATTGAGACCCACGACGACGGCCGGGTGGCCGCCCTGGTGGTCCAGCCCCAGGTCATCGGCGAGGTGAAGGGCGGCCGTCCCGCCCCCCGCAACGCCGACCAGTCCGAGGAGTTCATCCCCTGCGACGTGATCCTCATGGCCGTGGGCCAGCGGGTGGATGCCGAGCCCTTCGTCCAGGCCGGTGTCCCCGTGAAGCGGGGCACTCTGGTAGCCGGTCCCGACGGCAGCGTCCCCGGCATGGAGGGCGTCTTCTCCGGCGGCGACTGCGTCTCCGGCCCTGCCACCGTCATCCTGGCCATCGAGGCCGGCAAGGTGGCTGCCGCCAGTATCGACGAATACCTGGGCTGCCACACCGACATCTCTGCCAACCTGGAGATCCCCCCTGCCCCCTTCCGCCTGAAGCAGGCCACCGGCCGCATCGACCTGACCGAGCGTGAGGCCAGCTGGCGGAAGAACGACTTCGAGCTGATGGAAAACTGTATGTCCGAGCAGGAGATGGCCCAGGAGTGCAGCCGCTGCCTGCGCTGCGATCACTACGGCCACGCCGGCTTTAAGGGAGGGAGAACGACCACATGGTAACACTGACCATCGACAAAAAGACTGTCACCGTGCCCGAAGGCACCACCATTCTGGACGCCGCCCGTCAGGCCAACATCAACATCCCCACCCTCTGCTACCTGCGGGAGGTCAACGAGGTGGCCTCCTGCCGCATCTGCGCCGTGGAGGTGGAGGGGGTCAGCAAGCTGGCCACCGCCTGCAACACCCTGGCCGAAAACGGCATGGTGGTCCGGACCAACACCGAGCGGGTGCGCATCACCCGCAAGACCAACCTGGAGTTCATCCTGTCCCAGCACGTGGACCACTGCGTCACCTGCGTCCGCAGCGGCAACTGCACCCTGCAGACCCTGTCCAAGGACATGAACATTCAGCACATCCCCTTCACCCAGAGTGCCATCGTAAAGCCCTGGGACCCCCAGATCCCCATTCTCCGGGACAACACCAAGTGCATCAAGTGCCTGCGGTGCGTGTCGGTCTGTGAGCGGGTCCAGTCCCTGGGCGTCTGGGAGGTCACCGGCTCCGGTGCCCACACCGCCATCCGTGTCCGGGGCGGCCTGCCCATGGACCAGGTGAACTGCGCCCTCTGCGGCCAGTGCGCCGCCCACTGCCCCGTGGGCGCCCTGCGGGAGCGGGACGACACCGAGAAGGTCTTCGCCGCCCTGGATGACCCCACCAAGACCGTGGTCTTCCAGGTGGCCCCCGCCGTCCGCGCCGCCTGGGGCGACGGCCTGAACCTCTCCCCTGAGGAGGCCACCGAAAAGCGCATGGCCGCCGCCATCCGTGCCCTGGGGGACGACTACGTCTTCGACACCAACTTCTCCGCCGACCTGACCATCATGGAGGAGGGCAGCGAGTTCCTCCAGCGGATGTCCCAGCCCGGGGAGCATCCCATGCCCATGTTCACCTCCTGCTGCCCCGGCTGGGTCCGGTTCCTGAAGCTGGAGTATCCCGAGCTGGTCCCCCATCTGTCCACCGCCAAGAGCCCCCAGCAGATGTTCGGCGCCGTCACCAAGAGCTATTTTGCCGAGAAGATCGGCGTGGAACCCAAGGACATCTTCTGCGTGTCCATCATGCCCTGCACCGCCAAGAAGTACGAGAGCGACGTGCCCGAGGTCAACGATGCCGCCGGCAAGGACGTGGACGTGGTCCTCACCACCCGTGAGCTGAACCGGATGCTCCGGGCCTTCCAGGTGAACGTGAAGGCCCTGCCCGAAGAGGACTTCGATTCCCCCCTGGGGGAGGGCACCGGCGCAGCCGTCATCTTCGGCGTCACCGGTGGCGTCATGGAGGCCGCCCTCCGCTCCGCCCACTTCCTCCTCACCGGCCAGAACCCCGATCCGGACGCCTTCCGGGAGATCCGCGGACAGCAGGGCTGGCGGGAAGCCACCTTTGACATCAACGGCACCACCGTCCGTCTGGCTGTGGCCAGCGGCCTGGGCAACGCCCGGGACCTGGTGAAGGCCATCAAGAGCGGCCGGGCCCAGTATGACTTCGTGGAGATCATGGCCTGCCCCGGCGGCTGTGCCGGCGGCGGCGGTCAGCCCATCTGCAACGACCGGGACCTGTCCGCCGAGCGAGGCGCCCGGCTGTATGATCTGGACGCCGCCAACCCCGTCCGGTTCTCCCACGAGAACACCCAAGTCCAGAAGCTCTATGAGGAGTACCTGGAAGCCCCCCTGGGCCACAAGTCCCACCACCTGCTCCACACCGACCAGCGTAAGTGGTCTTTATGACAAACAAAAAATGCGTTCCCGAATGATTCGGGAACGCATTTTTCTTTTCAGCTTCTCAATTTTAACAGGTCCAGGCGGGAGGACACCCCGCACTTGCGGTAGAGGTTCTGCAGGTGTTTGAGCAGGGTGTTCTTACTGATGGTGAGCCGGTCCAGGAGTTCCTGGTTGTTCAGGCCCTGGAAGATCAGGCCCAGGATCTCGGCCTCCCGGCGGGTGAGCTGGTAGGTCTGGGTGAGTTCCTCCATGCTGCGGCCCTTGGGCCCCTTGATCTCCTCGCTGCGCATGCACAGATCGTAGGCCAGGTTGATGTGGTTGGACAGGGCACGGAGGTAGAAGACCTCCTGGTCGGTGAAGGGCCCATAGGACCGGGTGCGGTAGAGGGCCAGGCGGCCCAGGCTCCGGCCCCCGAAGGCGATGTTCATCTGGACGCAGTCGTAGACGTTGTACTCATGATAAATGTTCTGATAGGTCCGGCGGTTGTATCGGTCCTCC
>JAFXCU010000091.1 GCA_017521345.1 Ruminiclostridium sp.
GATCTGCGAGAGCTGCAAGCACAGGACCTGCCCATTCCAAAAGGAACCCTGCAAAGGATGTCGGGAGAACCCGGTGCGGGTATTCCGGGGAACTAAGGTGCGGTGGGAGAAGGGAGAAACACATGGCATATCAGAATGATGCGGATTATATCCGGGAGAATGTTTCGGAACTGGATCGGTTGGACCAGCTGATGGAGGAGTGTTCGGAGCTGCTGGTGGCCTGCAGCAAACGGAAGCGGGCTCTGCAAGGGACAAACCCCACGCCGATGACGGCGGAGGAGGCTTTGCAGGAGATCGAACATGAGAGCCAGGATGTGCTGAACGTGATGCAGGTCCTTGGTCTGGTGGATATGGGCACTGATGGGGCCACAGACCGGATGCAGTGGAAGATGAAACGGTGGGTAGGAAGGATCATGACGGATACGAAAACAACCCCTCAGTCAGCCTGCGCGGCTGGCAGCTCCCAAGGAGGGGAGAGCTAAATAGAAGGAGGCTGGTGTCAAAAGAGGTCGACGGAGGTCGGCCTTTTTTGAGAGCAGTCACACCAAATTATATATAAGGAGGGGACAACCGCCCTCATCAGTCGGCCTTTGGGCCGACAGCTTCTCCCAGAGGGAGAAGCCAAGTGTAAGTGGGACGCGTGCGCGCGTTCTTTTGGGGGTCCTTAAGCCCCTAAGTTATCGACCACGGAGGTTAGACCATGGAAAAGGGGATGAAATGGATGATGATCGTGAGACGATCCGGACGGGTTATCGAGAAGAGCACGGTCTGTGTTCCGGCGGGAACCCAGGAACGCAGCCGGCGGGAAAAGACCAAGGGCGGGACCACCGCCCTGAAACAGGATGAGAACGAGCGGAACGCCGAGAAGCGCCTGGCCAGGGTCATCAACTGCAATTTCCGGCCCGGAGATGTTCTGCTCATGGCATCCTGGTCAGAGGAGGCTTGGCCCCAGCTGGAGGCCAAGGCAGAGAAGCTGGCAGCCACCCATCCGGAAGCATCCTGGGAGGACCGGCTGGTGATGGCCGCCGAACAGGAAGGGAGCAACTGGATCCGGCGTATCCAACGGCTGAAGAAGGCCAGAGGGGGCACGGCTCTGCTGCGGTATGTCATTGTGGCATCCGACATGGACGGCAAGACCGGGGAAGCAAAGCGGGTACATCTGCATGTGCTCCTGCCGGGATGGGCCAAGGACCTGGCTCTGGAGACCTGGAAGCACGGTCTGGTGGACGTGAGGAACCTGAGAGAACAGGATGACTACACTCCCATCGCCGAGTATCTGCTGAGACAGGTCCGGAGAAGACCGGACAGCAAGAAGTACCGCACCGCCCAGAACATGGACAAGCCGGTGGTGAGCATCCAGAACATCCCCGGCAACATGCCCTTGAAGGTGAAGAAGAACGAGGTGGTCATGCGGCACAACGAGGAAGGGCCAGATCGTCCCCGGTATCTGAGGGTAGTCGACATGAACCGGAAACGGCCGGAGGTGAAGGCAAAGGGGAGATTTCCCGACAAATATCCCGACACGACAACGGGCGCGCATACGCGGGCGGGTACATATAAGCGGCCGAAGGGAAAGGAGGCAGACCGAGGGTGAGTTTTCGCTATAAACGGGGGATCCATGTGGACTACAACGGCCAGGGATGGGTCTATTTCCACTGCCTGCGGTTCCATAGACTGCCCAAAAAGGAACAGGAAAAGATCCGGAAGCTCTGTCGGGACGTGGGCGGGGAATATTCCGGTGCCCTGCTGGAGTTTGTGACCAGTGAGAAGGGATACACGGCCATTTGTATGAAGTATCATCTCAGTCAGGCCACGTTATACCGGCTGGTGAAGAAGTTTTACGAGGGGTTTTCCCGATAAGATACAGGCTCACGGGAGTGGGCTTATTTGGTGTGCCCTCTCAGTCGGCCTTTGGGCCGACAGCTCGCCCAGAGGGGTGGGCTGAATAGAGGAGCGGGCGGATGATATCCGCCCCTACATAAGGGTGGGCGTCCGTTCCTTGGGACGGGCGTTATTTTTGCGCCCAAATTGAGAATCAGAGAGGGGGTAGGTGTGGTAGGGTGGTAGGAGTAAAGATCGATTTGCCGGGGCCGGCAAGTCGTAAGAGAAAGAGGGGAGTGACGCTCATGGGAAGACCGAAGAAGTACACAGCGGCCAGCCTGAAAAAGGGCGTGGCCGCCTATTGGAAGAAAATCAGCTATGACCGAGCGGTGATCCACAACGAAGTTTACGAGACCTCAGACGGGAAAACGGCATACCGGGACGTTATCGCCAAGGATGCCAATGGCAAGACCATCACCCGGCGGCAGTGGCTGCAGACACCGTCTCTGGCGGGGCTGTGCCTGCACTTGGGCATCAGCCGGGACACCTGGGCGGAATACGGCAAGGACCCGGAGATGGGACCCATCGTACAGGAAGCACGCCTGGTGGTGGAGGACTACTGGTCCAACGAGCTGGGTAACGACAGCAAGGGCGCACGGTTTGCACTGGAGGCCAACATGGGCTGGAATGACCGCTGGACCACCAAGCAGGAGATCGTCCACGATGCAGGCACCACCCTGGAGGAGTATCTGAGAAGTCAGGGTGAGGGCCATGCTTGACCTGCGGGACTGTAGAGCCTACATGGCGGCCTGCTTGAAGATCAAGGACAAGAAGGGAAACATCGTCCCACTGAAGCTGAACAAGGCCCAGGAGCGGCTGTATCAGCAGATCCGAGAGCTGGAAGAGATGGGTCTGCCGGTGCGCATCCTGGTGCTGAAGGCCCGGCAGATGGGGTTTTCCACCGTCATTGAGGGCATCAATTTCTGGGATGCGGCCACCAGCTTCCGGTGCCAGTGCATGGTGGTAGCCCATCAGGAGGAGTCCACCAACGCTCTGTTCGCCATGACGAAACGGTTTTACGAGAACCTGCCGGACCCGGTGAAGCCCATGCGGAAGGCTTCCAACGGGCGGGAGCTGGAGTTTGCGGCTCCGTCCAATGCGCCGAGAGGGACCCTGGGACTGGACAGCGCCATTCGTGTGGCCACGGCAGGTGGCCGAGGGATCGGCCGAGGATTCACCCTGAGACGGCTGCACCTGTCGGAGTTCGCCTTCTGGCCGGGGGACAAGCTGGACACCCTGCTGGGCCTGATGCAGACCCTGCCCAATGAGGCGGGAACAGCCGCCTTTATTGAGTCCACGGCCAACGGCTTTGACCAGTTCAAGGACATGTGGGACGAGGCGGAGGCCGCCTGGGCCAGGGGAGAGCGGGACGGCTGGTGCCCCTTCTTTGCGGCATGGCATGAGATGGAGGAATACCGGCGGGAGCCGGGACCGGACTTTGTCCGGACAGAAGAGGAGGAGCAGCTGGCGGAAGCCTACCACCTGGACGACAGCCAGCTTGCCTGGCGGCGGTGGTGCATCAAGATCAACTGCGGCGGCGACGAGCGGCTCTTCCGACAGGAATACCCGTCCAGCCCCCAGGAGGCCTTTGTGGCCAGCGGAGACTGCTGGTTCAACCAGGAAGCGGTCCTGGTATGGCTGGTGTTGCGCCAGCAGGCAGAGAGCTCCAGGGGGCGGTTTCTATACGACTACGACGGCCTGACCCTAACCAATATCCGATGGCAGGAGGACAGCCAGGGGGAGATCGCCCTCTTCAACGAGCCTGTGCCTGGGACCCCCTACGTACTGGGGGGCGACACGGCAGGAGACAGCGGCGGGGCATGGAGCGACTGGTTCACCGGGCAGGTGCTGGACAATGTGACGGGCCGCCAGGTGGCCCGACTCCGGGCCAAGCTGGACGAGGACGAGTACGCCCGGCAGATGTACTGCCTGGGGATGCACTACAACACCGCCCTCATCGGCGTGGAGGTGAACTTCTCCACCCACCCGGTGAAGGAACTGGCACGGCTCCGGTATCCCAAGCTGTATGTGCGGGAGGTGCCGGACACTTACACGGGAAAGCTCCGGCAGAGCTTCGGATGGATGACCTCACCGGCCACCAGATCCCCTATTCTGGCGGTGCTGAAGGAGACGGCCAGAGATGCCCTGCACCTGATCCAGGACCCGGACACCCTGGAGGAAATGCTGTCCTTTGCCCGGAACGAGAGGGGCAGGCCTGAGGCCCTGCCGGGGAAGCACGATGACCTGGTGCTGGGCCTGGCCATTGCCTATGCCATCCGAGGTCAGCAGAGCCAGGTTGCCGCCCAGCCGGAAGAGGAGAAGGTCACCTGGACGGCCAGCCAGTGGGAGGACTACCAAGCGGCCTCCCCGGAGGAGCGGGCCTATTTGCGGAAGAAATGGGGGGAGCCGCGATAAGGGCGGAGGCACCATGGAGCGTGAAACGCCCATGGTTCCCCCGCAAACCCCCTCCAGCGGTTTGACCCGCGCGCCCCAGGGGGGCACACTCTCAAACCGAGAAGTGTTTTTCCACCGGCTAAGCCGGCGGAAAAGACGGATTTGATTCTTTTCCGCTCTTCGAGCGGAATGTTTGAAAGCAGGAAAGGGGAGAACGCATGAAGAAGAAAGACCGAAAGAAGCTGGAACTCTGGCAGGGGCGGCTGGAGCGGAACGAGACCGCCTACGCCGGTCAGACCGACAGGATGGACAGCCGGGAGGCACTCTACCTGGGAGACCGCAGTCTGCGCCCCCTGGTGAAGGAGGACAAGACCACCACGGCAAACCACATCCGAAACCTCTGTGCGGAGCTGGTGGAATGCCAGGTAGACTCCAAC
>JAFXCU010000092.1 GCA_017521345.1 Ruminiclostridium sp.
ACTCTGATGTACTTCGTGGGCATCGCCTTGATCTTCTTCGGCGCCCTGCTGGTGAACAAGATCGCAGGCACCAAGGGCCGCAAGTCCTTCTTCATCATGGAGCTGCCTGAGTACAAGGCACCCAGCCTGAAGAGAGCCTTCCTGTCCATGTGTGAGCGTGCCAAGTCCTTCATCATCAAGGCTGGTACCGTTATCCTGGTGTGCAACACCGTGGTCCAGATCATGCAGTCCTTCAACTGGAGCTTCCAGCTGGTGGAGGAGGGCATGGAGAGCACCTCCATCCTGGCTTCTATCGCCTCTCCCATTGCCGTCCTGCTGATCCCCCTGGGCTTTGGTGCCTGGCAGCTGGCAGCTGCAGCTGTCACCGGCTTCATTGCTAAGGAGAACGTGGTGGGCACCCTGGCCGTCTGCTACGGCATCACCAATTTCATTGACACCGAGGAACTGGCTTTGGTCACCGGCGCATCCGACGTGGCAGCCGTCATGGGCCTGACTCAGGTTGCTGCCCTGGCTTACCTGATGTTCAACCTGTTCACTCCCCCTTGCTTTGCAGCCATCGGCGCTATGAACTCCGAGCTGAAGAGCAAGAAGTGGCTCCTGGGCGGCATCGCCCTCCAGTTCGGCACCGGCTATGTTGTGGCCTTCCTGGTCTACCAGATCGGCACCCTCATCACCACCGGCGCTGTGGGCACCGGCTTCCTGCCCGGTCTGATCGCAGTCCTGGTGATGGTTGGCATCGTGATCTATCTGATCCAGAAGGCCAATCGGGAAGTGAAGTCTGAGTACGCGCTGAAAGCATAAAATCCTGATAGAAGGAGGAATCTGTATGGTCGATTTCATTGTTGCTGTTATCATCATTGCCATGGTTGGCTTTGCCATCCGCTACATCGTCCGGGCCAAGAAGGCCGGTGTGAAATGCGTTGGCTGTTCCGCGGCCGGAGCCTGTGCCCATGCCAAGGCCGGCGGCTGCACCTGCGGCACGGGAAGCTGCCATGCCGACCTCAGTTGAATACCAAATATTTACATCCGCGGGACAGATCTGTCCTGCGGATGTTCTTTATCCGAGTTAAAGGGTAGATTTCACAGAGGAAAAGATGAAATCCGGTCATTCTTTGGCTTGCGAAACGGAGCGTACTATAGTATAATATTTTCGATACAAAATCGCCATTTGGCGCAAAGAACAGAATAGGAACTTTTTGTGACTGACGGAAGTGGTGGAACCACAGGGAGCAAAAAGAATCGTGTAAGCCGACCGTCTGGGCAGTTCAATTTTCACAAAGAGGGAATTGGACTGTCCTTTTTCGCATTGTTAAAAAGTATTCACCGAGAGTAATCAACAGAGAGGATGGTAATGTATGAAAAAAGTAGGTGTCATCATGGGCAGCGACAGCGACCTGCCCGTCGTGGAAAAGGCCATCGACAAGCTCAAGGAGTTTGGCGTGCCTTACGAGGTCCATGTCTACTCTGCCCATCGCACCCCCGAGCAGGCCGGTGAGTTTTCCCGCACTGCCCACGAGAAGGGCTTCGGCGCGCTGATCGCCGCCGCCGGCAAGGCAGCCCACCTGGCAGGTGCTGTGGCCGCCAATACGGTCCTGCCCGTCATCGGCATCCCCGTGAAGTCCTCTACCCTGGACGGCCTGGATGCTCTGCTGTCCACGGTCCAGATGCCCACCGGCATTCCCGTGGCAACCGTGGCCATCGACGGAGCTGCCAACGCAGCTCTGCTGGCCATCCAGATCCTGGCAGTCTCCGACGAAGCCCTGGCAGAGAAGCTCCGCCAGTCCAGAGCCGCAGAATCCCAGAAGGTCCTGGAAAGAACGCCGCCGTTGAGGCAAAGTTCAACAGCTAAAACCAAATACTGCGTCTGACAGACGAACGGAGGAATCACTATGGGTGGATTTTGCGGCGCGATCTCCAAGCGAGACATCGTGATCGACATTTACTTTGGCACTGACTATCACTCCCACCTGGGCACCCGACGGGGCGGCATGGCCGCCTGGCATCCGGAGGATGGCTTCCAGCGTGAGATCCATAACATTGAAAACACTCCCTTCCGCACCAAGTTTGACAACGTGGTGTCCAAGATGCGGGGCAACATCTGCATTGGCTCCATCAGCGACACCGACCCTCAGCCCCTGCTGGTGCGCTCCCGCCATGGCATGTATGCCATTTGTGTCATTGGCATCATCCGCAATGAGGAGGAACTCATCAAGGAGTTCCTGGAGAGCAAGGATGGACACTTTGAGGCCATGAGCAGCGGCCGGGTCAACTCCAACGAGCTGGTGGCTACTCTCATCAGCCAGAAGCCCACCATTGAAGAGGGTATCCACTACGCCCAGGACCGCATCCAGGGCACTGTGTCCACCCTCATTATGATGGAGGACCGTCTGCTGGCCGGCCGTGACTGGCTGGGCCGACTGCCCATCCACATTGGCAAGGACAAGGACGGCTGCTGCGTGGCGTTTGAGTCCTTCATCTACCAGAAGCTGGGCTATCAGGACGCCTACGAGCTGGGCCCCGCCGAGGTCGTTGAGATCACTGCCGATGGCTGGCGCACCATCATCCCCCCTCGGGACAACATGAAGATGTGCGCCTTCCTGTGGACCTACTACGGCTATCCCAACTCCACCTACCACGGCTCCAACGTGGAGATCATGCGCTACCGCAACGGTGAGATCCTGGCCCGGACCGACGCAGAAAACGGCGTGGCCCAGGACATCGACATCGTCAGCGGCGTGCCCGATTCCGGCACCCCCCACGCCATCGGCTATGCCAACGTCAGCGGCAAGACCTTTGGCCGTCCCTTCATCAAGTACACCCCCACCTGGGCCCGCAGCTTTACCCC
>JAFXCU010000093.1 GCA_017521345.1 Ruminiclostridium sp.
CGCGACCTCTGCGGCCGCAGCAGTAAGGTTCTGTTTACCTGCCAACAGGGATAATACTTGTTCACGATAAAATGGGTTAACCATTATATCGTGCCATATTTTAGAGAAAGGGAGGTAGGTAAACATGCCGCTGTTTGGTAAGAAGAAGGCAAAGGACCCTGAGGTCGAATTCGAGTACGAAGAGATCGCAGCGGACGAATCCGTGGATATGGAAGCGGACGTCCAGGCCGTTATGGAAAAGTACGACCGTGAGTCCAACGTGCGTGTGTGGGACGGCATCCCCAAGACCGTCGTGCGCTACATGCTGGTGGCCTTTGCCATCTACAGTATTCTGCTGAACTTTGGTCTGAACTGGGAGACCAGAATCGAGCGTGCTTCCTTCGTAGGCATTCTGGTGTTCCTGACCTTCATCGTGTTCCCCGCCCAGAAGGTGGCCGCAAAAAGCTCAACTATATTCCCTGGTATGACGTGATCCTGGCCGTTTTGGGCGGAGGCAGCTATTTCTACTTCGTCTTCAACCTGGACAAGATCATCGCCAACACCATCCGCCTGGAGCCCATTGACCTGGCCATCGGCATCATCGGCGTTCTGGTCACTCTGGAGGCCTGCCGCCGTGCTGTCGGTATCCCCATCGTCATTGTCTCCTCGCTCTTTATCATCTATATGGTGGCCTTTACGGGCAAGCCCCTGGTCATCAACGTGTACAACCTGTTCTACACCACCGAAGGTGTCATCGGCACCCCCATCCGTGCCTGCTCCACCTTCATCGTTCTGTTCGTTATCTTTGGTGCCTTCCTGGAGCGGACGGGCATCTCCCAATTCTTCATTGAGTTGGCAAACTCCATTGCAGGCGGCTCCAGCGGCGGTCCTGCAAAGGTGGCTGTCATCTCCTCCGCCCTGTGCGGCATGGTCTCCGGTTCCTCTGTCGGCAACACCGTTACCACCGGTTCCGTTACCATCCCCATGATGAAGAAGAACGGCTTCCGTCCGGAATTTGCCGGCGCAGTTGAGGCAGCCTCTTCCACAGGTGGCCAGATCATGCCCCCTATCATGGGTGCGGCGGCCTTCCTAATGGTGGAATACACGGGCTTCGACTATGGCTACATTGCAGTCCGTGCCATCCTGCCCGCGGCTCTGTACTTTGCCGGCATCTTCATTGCTGTCCACCTGGAGGCAAAGCGCATGGGCCTGAAGGGTCTGTCCCGTGAGGAACTGCCCAAGTTCCTGCCCCTGCTGCTGAAGAAGGGTTATCTGCTGATCCCCCTGATCCTGCTGGTCATCATGATGATGAAAACCACCATGTCCCTGGCAGCTATCATTGCTACCGGTGCAGCCATCGTGGTCAGCATGTTCAACAAGGACACCCGCATGAATCTGACCAAGTTCTTCGATGCTCTGGAGAACGGCGCTCGCTCCACCCTGACCGTCGGTATCGCCTGTGCTGTCGCCGGTACCATCGCCTGCGTCATCACCACCACCGGCATCGGTGCAAAGCTGATCTCCGCCATTGTTGGTCTCTCCGGCGGCGTGGTCATTATTGCCATGTTCCTGACCATGCTCACCTGCATCGTTCTGGGCATGGGTGTTCCCACCACTGCTAACTACGTCATCATGGCTACCACCTGCGCTCCCATCCTCATCAAGATGGGTCTGGAGCCTCTGGCAGCCCATATGTTCGTCTTCTACTTCGGTATCGTGGCCGATATCACTCCCCCTGTTGCCCTGGCTGCCTATGCAGGTTCTGCCATTGCAAAGTCCAAGCCCATGAAGACGGCAATTACAGCAACCACCCTGGCCATTGCGGCCTTCATCGTCCCCTACTGCTTCGGCCTGAACCCGGCACTGCTGTTCGTAAACTGCACGGTGTTCCAGGCTGTTCAGGCAACCATCACTGCTTTCCTGGGCGTGTTTGGTGTGGCGGCCGGTCTCCGCGGCTATGTCTTCTCCAACTTGAAGGTATGGCAGCGGCTGGTCATCATCGCCGGCGGTCTGACTCTGGTCTATCCCGGCACTGTGACCGACATCATCGGTATCATTCTGGTCTTCGGCGTCTGCTTCCTGAGCAAGGCACTCGCCAAGAAGAACACCCCCGCAGCAGCTTAAATCACATGAAAAAACCGTTGGTTTTCAGAACTCTGAAAACCAACGGTTTTTTATTTGCTGTCATTCAAATTGCATCAGCAGGTCAGCGGCCGGGTTGGAGTTGGTGGCCAGGCGCATCATGTCGTACCGGGTATGCTCGCCCATATTCATCTTCATGCGGACCAGGTTGTCCTCCCGCTCGTCATGGAGCAGGTCGGGCACGATGGCCACGCCGTGGCGGGCCCGGACCATCAGAAGCTGGGCGTTGGTGCTGTTGGTCTGAGAGACCCGTTCGGGGACTACGCCGAACTCTTTCCGGAGCATCTCCTGGAGCATTTCGATGGAGTTGGGGCCGTCGTTCTCGCAGTTGGTCACCAGGCACTCGCCCTGCAGGATGGCGGCAGCATCCCCGGGGGGATACTTGTCGGCAATGGTCTTGTCGGCCACCAGATAGTTGGTGGACTCGAACATGGGCCGGGACAGGAGGGACTCCTTGGAGAAAGCCTCCTCACAGAGACGGTTGCCCAGAATCACGTCCAGCTCACCGGATTTCAGCTTTTCCACCAGAGTGCTGTAGGCGTACTGGAAGATATCCACCTTGATCTCCGGATGGGCGATCAGGAACCGGGAGAAGAAATCCTCGGTCCGGCGGTACTCATACATGCCGATGCCAACCTTTACGTAGCCGCTGTACTGCTCCTGGATGGCCACCATGCGCTTCTTGGTGTCGTCGTAGTACCGGAGCATGAAGGAGGCCCGCTCGTAGAAGAACTTGCCTGCGTCAGTCAGAGAGACCGAGTGGGCGTTGCGGTTGAAGAGCCGTACCTGGAGCTTGTTTTCCAGGGATGCGATATACTGGCTGATGGCCGTCTGGGTCACAGAGTGGGTGGCCGCAGCCTGGGTGAAACTCAGGCATTCCGCCAGAGTGATGAAGTACTCGATTTTCTTGTTCAGCATAAACGTCCCCTCCGCAGGACAGGAAAGGCAAAAACTGTCTGTCCTCATTGTACACTACTTTTCCGGAAAAGACAAATAGGTTTTTACGAGGATTTTGAATTGACAGATTTCTCTGTATCTGGTACCATATAAAAGATAAAATTGCAATATCATGCGTAAGCAAGGGAGGAAGAAAACCTATGAAGCTTCTTCTGAAAAACATGACTGTGTTCCGGAACAATGCAGCCGAAACGGTCTCTGTCCTTGTTGACCAGGGCCGTATTATTTCCATTTCCAAGGAAGTGCCTGCTGTTTCTGACGCACGTGTGATTGAATTTGATCATGGTTGTTTGTTCCCGGGTTTCGTGGATGTGCATGTGCATCTTCGTGAGCCGGGTTTTTCGTACAAAGAGACCATCGGCACCGGCACCAGGGCGGCAGCCCGGGGCGGCTTTACTTCGGTCTGCCCCATGCCCAACCTGAAGCCCGTGCCTGACAGCGTGGAGAACCTCCAGCTGGAGCTGGACATCATCCGGAAGGATGCCCTGATCCATGTCTATCCTTATGGTGCCATCACCGTGGGCCAGAAGGGCGAGGTCATGGCCGACCTGGAGGGCATGGCCCCCAATGTGGCCGGTTACTCTGACGACGGCAAGGGCGTCCAGAGGGACGAGATGATGAAGGAGGCCATGAGACGGGCCAAGGCCCTGGGCAAGCTCATCGTGGCCCACTGTGAGGATGAATCCCTCCTCCATGGCGGTTACATCCACGACGGCGAGTACTGCCGCACCCACGGCCACAAGCCCAACGTCTCCGCCAGCGAGTGGAAGCAGGTGGAGCGTGACCTGGAGCTGGTCCGGGAGACCGGCTGCGCCTATCACATCTGCCACGTGTCCACCAAGGAGACGGTGGAGCTGGTCCGCAAGGCCAAGGCCGAAGGTCTGGATGTGACCTGTGAGACCACCCCTCATTATCTGGTCTTTAATGACTCCATGCTCCAGGAGGACGGCCGGTTCAAGATGAATCCCCCCATCCGTGGAGAGGAGGACCGTCAGGCCCTCATCGCCGGTTTGCTGGATGGCACCGTAGACATGATCGCCACCGACCATGCCCCCCACTCCGCCGAGGAGAAGTCCAAGGGCCTGGCCGGGAGCTACTTCGGCATCGTGGGTCTGGAGACCGCCTTCCCTGTGGTGTACACCGAGCTGGTGAAGCCCGGCATCCTCACCATGGAGCAGGCCATCGACCTGATGTCCACCAACCCCGCCAAGCGGTTCGGCATCGGCGCACCTCTGGAAGAGGGGGCTGTGGCAGACCTGACCGTCTTTGACCTGGACGCAAGCTATACCGTGGACCCCGAGGACTTCCAGACTATGGGCAAGAGTTCTCCCTTTACCGGCCGCACGGTCTTTGGAAAATGCCTGCTGACCCTCTCCGATGGCGAGATCGTCTGGCAGGAAGAAGGAGGAAACTAAGCTGTGAAACGAGGCCTCTTTACTGTAGAAGTCAATGAGAAGCTGGCCCCCGGCACCTTCCGGATGGTCCTGGCAGGGGATACCTCTGCCATCACCGGCCCCGGTCAGTTTGTGAACATCGCCCTGGAGGGCAAGTTCCTCCGCCGTCCCATTTCCGTGTGTGACTATGCAGAGGGCAGCCTGACCATCATCTATAAGGTGGTGGGCAAGGGCACCGACCAGATGAGCCGTATGGCCGCAGGCACCGTGTTGGACATCCTCACCGGCCTGGGCAACGGCTACGACCTGGACAAGTCCGGAGATACCCCTCTGCTCATCGGCGGCGGTGCAGGCGTGCCCCCCATGTATAACCTGGCCAAGAAATTGGTCTCTCAGGGCAAGAAGCCCTCTGTGATCCTGGGCTTCAACAAGGCCGAGGAGCTCTTCCTGGAAGAGGAGTTCAAGGCTCTGGGCCTTTCTGTCACCGTGGCCACCGCTGACGGCTCCCTGGGCGTCAAGGGCTTTGTCACCGACGCCATGCCCGCAGAAGGCTACACCCACATCTACACCTGCGGCCCCGAGCCTATGCTCAAGGCCATCTATGATAAGTCCGTGACCTCCGGTCAGTTCAGCTTTGAGGAGCGCATGGGCTGCGGCTTCGGCGCCTGCATGGGTTGCACCTGCAAGACCAAGTACGGCAACAAGCGTATCTGCCGGGAAGGCCCCGTTCTGGAGAAGGAGGAGATCATATGGTAAAGACAGCAGTGACCCTCAGCGGCGTGCAGCTGGATAACCCCGTCATCCCCGCCAGCGGCACCTTCGGCTTCGGCTATGAGTTTGCCGAGTGGTACGACATCAACTGCCTGGGTGCCATCAGCGTCAAGGGCACCACCCGGGAGCCCCGCTTCGGCAACCCCGCACCCCGCATTGCAGAGACTCCCGGCGGCATGCTCAATGCGGTGGGACTTCAGAACCCCGGCATCGACAAGGTGGTGGCAGAGGAACTGCCCCGTCTGCGTGAGATCTACTCCAAGCCCATCCTGGCCAACATCAGCGGATTCTCTCTGGATGAGTTCGTGGAGTGCTGCGCCAAGGCAGACGCATCCCCCCACACCAACATCATCGAGGTCAACGTCAGCTGCCCCAACGTCCACCACGGCGGCATGAGCTTCGGCACCGACCCCAACATGGTCTACAACGTGACCAAATCTGTAAAAGAGGTCTGCAAGAAGCCTGTTTATGTAAAGCTGTCCCCCAATGTCACCGACATCGTCTCCATCGCCAAGGCCTGTGAAGAGGGCGGCGCCGACGGTCTGAGCCTCATCAACACCCTTATGGGTATGCGCCTGGATATCAAGAAGCGCAAGCCCATTCTGGCCAACCTCACCGGCGGCCTGTCCGGCCCTGCGGTCTTCCCTGTGGCGGTCCGCATGATCTGGCAGGTGTACGAGGCTGTAAAGCTCCCCATCATCGGTATGGGCGGCGTCCAGACCGCAGAGGACGTCATCGAAATGATGCTGGCCGGCGCCACTGCCGTCCAGGTGGGTGCCGCTAACTTGGCCAACCCCTACGCCTGCAAGGAAATCATCGACAATCTCCCCGTCGTTATGGAACGCCTGGGGATTCATGACTTAACAGAAATTATCGGAGGTGCCCACTAATGGGAAAAGACGTCATCATCGCCTGCGACTTCAGCAGCAAGGAAGAAACCCTGGCTTTCCTGGATAAGTTCTCCGGCAAGAAGCCCTATGTGAAGATCGGTATGGAGCTCTTCTATGCAGAAGGTCCCTCCATCGTCAAGGAGATCAAGGCCCGCGGCCACCAGATTTTCCTGGACCTGAAGCTCCACGACATCCCCAACACCGTCAAGAAGTCCATGAACGTCCTGTCCCGTCTGGATGTTGACATGGTGAACCTCCACGCAGCCGGCACCCGTGCCATGATGGAGGGCGCCCTGGAGGGCGTGACCCGTCCTGATGGCACCCGTCCTCTGGTCATCGCTGTCACCCAGCTGACCTCCACCAGCGAGGAGCGCA
>JAFXCU010000094.1 GCA_017521345.1 Ruminiclostridium sp.
ATCTTGTCTTCGCCCTCGTCGGCGTCGCTGGTCAGGTGGCCCACGTCGGTGATGTTCATGACGCGGTTCACGTCATAGCCGGTGTAGCGCAGGGTCTTTTCCAGCACGTCCTCCATGATGTAGGAGCGCAGGTTGCCGATGTGGGCGAAGTGGTAGACGGTGGGGCCGCAGGTATACATCTCCACGTGGCCGGGGGTATGGGTCTTGAATTCTTCCTTCTTGCGGGTAGCAGAATTATACAGCTGCATCATAATGTATTTTCTCCTTTGTTTTGGGCTTCACGGACGGCCTCTCTGTGGTCGTCCTGGGGATTTTCACGCAAATAGTGCTCGTCGATGAGCTTTTCCAGGAACTCCAGGCGGGAGGACATGGCAGCCATCTTTTCCAGCAGGGGGTTTTCCACGTTGATCTGGTCCACATCGTCGGCATAGTGGGTGGACTGGCCGTGGACACGGACGATCTGGGCGGGAACGCCGACAGCGGTGCTGTCCGGGGGGACCTCACTGAGGACCACGGAACCGGCGGCGATACGGGCGTTGTCGCCCACTTTGAAGGGGCCCAGGATACGGGCGCCGTTGCCCACCAGGACGTTATTGCCCAGGGTGGGGTGGCGCTTGCCCTGGTCCTTACCGGTGCCGCCCAGGGTCACACCGTGGTAGAGGAGGCAGTCGTCACCGATCTCGGCGGTCTCGCCGATGACGATGCCGCTGCCGTGGTCGATCACCAGCCGGTGGCCGATGGTGGCGCCGGGGTGGATCTCGATGCCCGTCCAGAACCGGCTCCACTGGGAGACGGCACGGGCCAGGAATCGCAGGTTGTGCTTCCACAGGCTGTGGGCCATGCGGTGGTAGATGGTGGCGTGGACGCCGGGGTAGAGGAGGAGGACCTCCAGCTTGCTCCGGGCCGCCGGGTCACGGGCCTGATAGGCCCCTAAGGTTTCTGACAAAGACAAGGTATCATACCTCTCATTTCGAATGATATTTTGCGGGTCAAGGGACAAAAAAACACCCCTTGCCCCACAATTGGGTCAAGAGGCGACAGGACATCGCGGTTCCACTCTTTTTTATCACTCAAAGGGCTGGTAACGGTGCCAAACCGGAGGGCATCTGCATCCCCCTCGCTCCCGGGCGCACTTTCCCATTCCTCCGCGTAGGGCAGCTTGCAGTCGGTGACCGCCCCTCTCTGGCCGTTTCTGGCATGGTACTCTTCCCGTTCAACACGATATGAAATTGTACAGTACCAGTATATTAACATGACCGGGGGCGGGTGTCAAGGGTTTCCCCTCATCCGCCCACTGCGTGGGCACCTTCCCCCCAGGGGGAAGGCTATGGCCAAAGGCTTCTCCCTGGGGGAGAAGCTGTCACCGCAGGTGACTGATGAGGGGGAACGCAGCAGACAAACAGCAAACCGCCCGGATCGTATCCGAGCGGTTTCTCTTATGCTTCTCCCTTCGCCTTCTTCACGGCGGGAACCGTCCGCAGGCAGGCGAAGTAGCCCAGCAGCTGCAGCAGGATCAGGGCCACGTTCTCCCCATGGCCCACCAGCAGATAGCCGTAGGTGGCCCCCTGGAGGACCAGCACCAGCACCTGGAGGATGAGCTT
The DNA here is from genome assembly GCA_017521345.1 of Ruminiclostridium sp. Next base: position 1,602 of record JAFXCU010000094.1, read on the forward strand.
TTTCTGGATATCCGCCCAGACTTCTCCGGCCCCTTTCCCCATAGGGATGAGGACCCCGCAGAGGACGGCCAGGATCAGGCTCATGGCGATATGGCTGACGGCCAGGACCGGCCCCACCTGGGACCCGGTGAGCATCCACATGGCGATGCCCATGACGCTCAGGCCGGTGATCATCCAGGCCAGCCACTGGATCTTCTGATAGGTATTCACAGAACTCCCCCTTTTTCTCATTGGGGCTATTGTACCCCATCGGGGGCGGTTTGGGAAGACTCTTTTCACATCGCTGCCCTGGTTATCCATCGAAAAAAAGCAAACCGCCCAACTTCCCGGAAAGCAAATAGAGGGGGAAGCATTTGCTTCCCCCTCTATGAAGGTTCCTTCACTTGGCCGGATCAAAACTTGCAAGCCATTCCTCGGAGAAATAGTCCTGCTGATTCTCATCGGGATTGACCGTCACCCGGTCAGCCATGCCATCGGTAGTATATACCGTAGAGACATAGTGCCATCCGTCTACAATCAGATGGACACCTCACCCTCTTTCGACATAGCTTTCCGAATGTCTCGCATATGCCTTTAATACTTAGACACATTCCCGTTATAATCAGCTTTAATGGTAATCTCATACACTCTTGTTTGGTTACCTGTAGTCAGCATAGTCACGTTGTAATTTGCAGTAGCCCAACGCTTGTTACCTGCCTGCTGCTTGTAAGTGTTAGAGTCCAGCTTTTTCCATCCACTCGGGATATTATATAGGCCATTATCGTTTTTGATACAAACCACGTAGTTGCCCTTTTCATACTCGAAATCAGCATTGATATAGCACCCCATAGTGCCACTTTCAAAGCCCTTAAAATATTGTACATTTCTCAAATACTGAACCACTTGCGGAGATACTTCTCCAGAAGGATCTCTTTCTACCAGGACACTGTCCACAAGTTCGGTATCTTCTTCAACCAAAACGCGGTTCCCTTCTTCGTCTATCCAGAAAACACGAGTGGTCGCAGTCACCTCAATCTCATCCAGTTCCCCATCAGCGGCAGGAGACACAGCAAGGGCACTAGAAGTGATAATCGAGCAACCAAGTGCCAAGGCTAACGCAAAAATCCCAAAACGCTTTTTCATAGTTTTTCCTCCTTTATTTCGTTTCCGTCTGAAAGTGTTTCACCGATGCATCTTCGACATCACACGTTCATTTATAAAGGGTGTCAATCACATTTCTTTCGGCAGCCGCATTTTCTACCTCAGTTACGTGGTATAGGGGAATATCTGGTTCCCCTATCAACTCTTTCGCCGAGTTTTTCTGTGCAGTTACGGGAGGCGTCAACTGATACTGAGTCAATCTCAGACTTCCATCCGGCTGTTCCACGACCGTGTAGGCAACATTCCCCTGATACAGATAACCGAATGGAGTATGGTCCCCATCCTGGAGGGCCGTTTCCACATCGAAGTTGATATCCGCGAGGGCCTTCACAACGGCATCAGCATCCTGAACCAGGTTCGTATCTAAAGTACAGGCGGGAACATAGGTGTACTCACTGAGGTCGTAACCGTACACTTCATAGATCAGAGCAATCATCGCATCACCCTTACCGCTGCCAAACCCAGTCGCGGGATCATTGCTAGCAGGCTCTACAGATATTGCTTTCGCATTTTGTCCCCCAAGGTTATACTGGAGACCTGTACGGTTATGCTCAAACGTAAGTGCTGGGGTAATTTTGTTGCTCCAACCTTGTACCGCCTGAGCAGAAATTCCCAACACAAACACCAGTGCCAGGGTCAATGCCAAGACTCTTTTCCGCATAAAATCACCTCCCTTCGTTTCAGCTTTCATAAACTATAACGAAACAGGGAGGCGATTTTGGACACTTCTTTTGAAATTTTTCAAAAATATTTATTTTTCTTCTCGGACAACGGTTTCTGCCATCTGAATCAACTCCGATTCGCTTAAATAGGCAGAAATGTAAAGCAGAACATCTTGTTCCATGTCCTTCCAGACAATTAAATTGCTATGTTCCCCGGTAACATCAAAATAGTAATCGGCAGGTTGTCCATAGACAAGAACCATTTTCTGCTCCATTCCATCCGTGCCAAAGACAACATGGGATGTTGCGTATTTTGTTTCCTCTGTTAGGTAACCAAAAGAAAGATACTGACCTCTATCATTTACATAAAGCCAATCTTTCTCGGTTCCAGTCTCTCCGGTGTCTTCCAACTGATATCCTTCCGGCACCACAGGAAGAACATAGGAAATCTCAGGCGTTTTCTCGGGCAACGCTTCCTCGCTCTCCTCAAAATAATAATGCCGGGTATTTTCCAACTGCTGGCTCATCCAACCAAACACCTTTTCCCTGGCCTGGGCATCCACTGTAAGCCAAGCAGTTCCGCCGAGGAGGAGAGCTAGGAAGAAGCAGGCTGCCCGCTGGAGGCCGGTGACCCAGCCGGAGCGGTCAACTTTTCGGATCAGCCGTTCCATCTTCCGCTGGAATTCCTGGGAGAAACGATAGGCACAGTCCTCAGGCTTGGGCAGGGCATCGGTCAGCGCCTGGTTGGCCTCACGAGCCGCCCGCCGCAGGTCGGCTTCCGAAAAGGGAAAATCCTCCCAGGTCAGTTCTCGTTTCATTACAACAACCCCTCCTCTCGGCATAATTTTTCCAACCGGGCCTTGGCCCGCTGCTCCACCTTCCGGGCGGCAGCCAGGGTCAGGCCCATCATGTCTGCGATCTCTTTGGTGGTGTATCCCTGGTCAAATTTGAGCAGGACAAACTGACGGTCCCGGTCCGGCAATTTCAACATGCACCGGGCCAGTCCGTGGTCGGTCTCAGGCCCTGTGGTCAGGTCCCCCTCCTCCAGGTGGGCCGCCGGATGGCGGACCCGCTGGCGGTAGAGGTCGATGGCCTTCCGCTGGGCAATGGTCACCACAAAGGCTTTCGTCCTGGGGTCGTCCACCTCCCCCACCTTGTTCATGTGGCGGGCGATGGCCAGAAAGGCCTCGTGGACGGCGTCCTCAGCATCCTTTTCGTCCTTCAGGATGCCCATTGCCACATGGTGCATGAGTCCCCCGTACCGGGTATAGAGTTCTTCAAACCTGGCCCGCTCCCTGGGGCGGGCGATCAGGGTGAGATAGACCAGCATGGATACACCTCAAATCATAGGAAAACTTCCTTTCACTTACTAGAACGAAACAGGACCCCAAAAGTGGACAGGGGTTCCAAAAATTTTTTGAAAAAGTTTTTAGGGGGTGTGGTACCACGCCATGTAGGGGCGGATAGTATCCGCCCGATCCACGTGGAGGGTTCTCGAAACGTTGGCGGGCGGCTGATAGCCGCCCCTACATAGTTCATCGCAGGCAAGGTAAAACAAGGAAAAACGGCGGGAGCATTCGCTCCCGCCGCTGTTGCTCTTACATATCTCCGTTGAGGATAACCTGCTTGTTCTGGATGAAGTACTCGATGCCGGAGTACACGGTGGTGATGACGATGACGGCCACGCAGATCAGGTTCAGCAGATCGCCGGGGACGGCCAGCATCAGGATGATGCCCACCATGGTGGAGGCGGTCTTCACCTTGCCGGACTTGCCGGCGGCGATGACCAGGCCCTGCTCCACCGCCACCAGGCGCAGACCGGTGACGGCAAACTCACGGGCCAGAACGATGAAGAAGGCCCAGCCGGGCATCCAGCCCACCTCCACGAACCAGGCCATGGCGGACATGACCAGGAGCTTGTCGGCCAGGGGGTCCATGAACTTGCCAAAGTCGGTGATCAGATGGTATTTACGGGCCACATAGCCGTCCACGAAGTCGGTGGCGCTGGCCACGATGAAGACGGCCAGGGCGGGAATGGTATAGCCCAGGTACAGCAGAACGATAAACACCGGGATCAGGACCACCCGGATCATGGTGAGTTTGTTTGCGGTATTCATGTTACTCCTCCTCGTTGGCAATGACGCCGATGAGCTCGCCGTCGTAGGTGCTGGTGATCTTCACCCGGTAGAAGTCGCCGGGGCGGACGCCGCCTTCTTCTCCCTCAAAGTGGACGATGCCGTCGATGCCGGGGGAATCGTACTCGCTGCGGCCGAAGAAGAGCTCGGTCTCGTCGTCGTAGCCCTCGCACAGGACGGTCATCTCCCGGCCCACCTGCTTCTCGCAGTACTCGTCCACGATGCGCAGCTGCAGGTCGGTGAGAAGCTCCAGTCGGCGGCGCTTCACGTCCTCGTCCACCTGGTCGGGCATCTTGGCGGCCACGCTGCCGGGCTCGGGGGAGTAGGCAAAGACACCGGCCCGCTCCAGCTTGTGCTCCAGCAGGAACTCGCAGAGCTCTTCGAACTCCTCGTCGGTCTCCCCGGGGAAGCCGGTGATGAGGCTGGTGCGGATGACCAGATTGGGGATGCGCTCTCTGAGCTTAAAGAAGAGCTCCCGGATCTCAGCGCCGGTACCACGGCGGTTCATGGCCTTCAGGACCCGGTCGCTGATGTGCTGGATGGGCAGGTCAATGTATTTCACGATCTTGGGCTCGTTGGCAATGACCTCAATGAGCTCGTCGGTGATCATGTCGGGGTACAGGTAGTGGAGGCGGACCCACTCAATGCCCTCAATGGCGCACAGCTTGGGCAGCAGGTCGGCCAGAGCGGGACGGCCGTAGAGATCCAGGCCGTAGCGGGTGATGTCCTGGGCCACCACGATGAGCTCCTTCATGCCGGCCTCGGCCAGGCTCTGGGCCTCGGCCAGGATGGCCTCCTCGGGACGGCTGCGGAACTTGCCCCGGATGTAGGGGATGACGCAGTAGGTGCAGCGGTTGTCGCAGCCCTCGGCAATGCGCAGCCAGGCCCAGTAGTCGGAGGTGCAGACCACACGGTCGGTCTCCGGAATGGGGGCGTGGATGTCCCCAAAGTGGTGGACGGTCTCGCCGGCCTCGATCTTGGCCAGCACGTCGCCGATCTCCTCATAGCCGCCCACGCCGATGAAGCCATCCACGTCGGGGCACAGGTCAGCCATCTCGTCCTTCTTCCACTGGGCCATGCAGCCGGTGACGATGATCTTCTGGATCTGACCGGCCTTCTTCAGCTCCACCAGCTTTTCAATTTCGCCCATGGCCTCGTCCCGGGCCTCCTGGAGGAAGCCGCAGGTGTTCACCACCACGGCGTCGCAGTCCTCAGAGCCCAGGGCCACCTCGTGGCCGGCCTCGTAGGTCTGCCAGATCATCTGCTCGCAGTTGACCTGGTTCTTGGCACAGCCAAGGGAAATAAATCCAACTTTCATGTGTGTTCTCCTATGTGCGTGTCGTCAAAGTCCCGGCGGAAACGCTCGATCCCCGAAGACACCTGGCTCCAGGTAAACCCCCGGCGCACCAGGGCGTCGGAGGCCTTTTTCACCTGTTTCCGGTCCTCGGGGTCTGTGAGCTTTTTGGCCAGGAAGCGGTCGATGATCTCATCGGGGGCCTCCAGCTGAGCCAGGGCCTCCTCCCAGTATTCCCGGGGGACCTGACGGCGGTAAAGCTCGTCCTTGATCTTATAGATGCCATAGCCCTTAGCCTGGTAATGCCGGGCCAGGGCCTTGGCGTATTCCTCGTCGCTCAGCAGGCCGATGTCCTCAGCCCACCGGATGATGTCCTCCACCTGGGCCTCGCTCCCGCCCTTGGCCAGGAGCTTTTCCCGCAGGGTCCCGGCGGACAGGAGCCGCCCGGTGAGGAGGCTCACGGCCTTTTCCCGGAGGCCGGCCGCAAAGGCCGCCTGTTCCAGGTCGGCCAGCAGGTCCTCCTCCAGGTCCTTTCCCTGGTAGAGGGCGAAGTCGATGACCACGCCCTCCCCCAGGCGAAGGGTCTTCCCGCCCTCCAGGGTCAGGGTCCAGGGCTTTCCCGGCTGACCAGGAGGCAGGAGGGACTCAATCCTCATCGTCGTCGAAGTCGTCTGCGCTTATGTCAATGCCTCTGGGTGCCGGGGCGGCAGCCTTGGGCTGGGCAGCGTGGGTGGTGGTCTCCTCCTGGGGAGCACGGCCGGCGGCACGGGCGGCGGCCTGGGCCTGGGCGCTCAGGAGCTTGAAGGAGTTCAGGCGGATCTGCTCCTCGATCTGGTCACAGATCTCGGGATTCTCCATCAGGAACTGCTTGACGGCGTCACGGCCCTGGCCGATGCGCTCGTCGCCCATGGAGAACCAGGAGCCGCTCTTGTGGATGATGTCCAGCTTCACAGCCAGGTCCACCATCTCGGCGTACTTGGAGATGCCCTCGCCGTACATGATGTCGAACTCGGCCTCCCGGAAGGGGGGAGCCACCTTGTTCTTGACCACCTTGGCACGGGTGCGGTTGCCGATGACCTCGCCGCCCACCTTCAGGGCCTCCACCCGGCGCACGTCGATGCGGACGGAGGAGTAGAACTTCAGGGCACGGCCGCCGGTGGTGACCTCGGGGTTGCCGTACATGACGCCAACCTTCTCACGGAGCTGGTTGATGAAGATGACCACGCAGTTGGTCTTGGAGATGGAGCCAGCCAGCTTACGGAGGGCCTGGCTCATAAGGCGGGCCAGGAGGCCCACGTGGGCGTCGCCCATGTCGCCCTCAATTTCGGCCCGGGGGACCAGGGCGGCCACGGAGTCCACCACGATGACGTCCAGTGCGCCGGAGCGGACCAGAGCCTCGCAGATCTCCAGGCCCTGCTCACCGGTGTCGGGCTGGGCGATGAGCATGTCCTCGATGTTCACGCCCAGGGCACGGGCGTAGGTGGGGTCCAGGGCGTGCTCGGCGTCGATGAAGGCCACCTCGCCGCCGCGCTTCTGGGCCTCCGCCGCAATGTGCAGGGCCAGGGTGGTCTTACCGGAGGACTCGGGGCCATAGATCTCGATGATACGGCCGCGGGGGACGCCGCCGATGCCAAGGGCCAGGTCCAGGGCCAGGGAGCCGGTGGGGATGGCCTCCACCAAGACCCGGCTGTTGTCCCCCAGGCGCATGATGGAGCCTTTGCCGTAGGCCCGCTCGATCTGGGCCATGGCGGTCTCCAGGGCTTTCTTCTTGTCAGAGGCCGGCGCTGCGGACTCTACGGTTTTCTTTTTCTCTGCCATTTATGCTTCCTCCTGTTTGATGTCATGGAGCAGGTCAGGGATCTCTCGTTCTTTGGGGCGCATCCCCTCCAACACACGGTCGATCTTACCGGTGTCCCGGGTGATGCAGATGTTCTGATAGCCGGCCTTCAGCAGGATCATGGCCACGGCCTCGGACTGGCCGATGCCCACCTCAAAGAGGATGCGGCCGCCGGGCTTCAGGGCAGGCTGCCAAAGGGTGGCAATGGCCCGGTAGAAGTCCAGGCCGTCCTGGCCCCCGTCCAGGGCCATGAGGGGTTCAAAGTTCTTCACGGAGTCATCCAGGCCGGGGATGTCTCCGCTGGGGATGTACGGGGGGTTGCTCACCAGGATGTCAAAGTTGCCCAGAGCGGGGCTGGGGGCCTGCATGGCGTCCCCCTTCAGGTGGACCACCCGACCGGTGAGGTTGTGGCGGCGGATGTTCTTCTTGCACAGGTCCAACGCCCCGTCGGACAGGTCCACCAGGACGGCCCGGGCGTTCTTGATGTGGTGGGCAATGGAGATGCCCACGCAGCCGGACCCGGCGCACAGGTCCAGAACACGGGTGTTGCCCCCCACTTCCTTTAAGCAGGTGATGGCACGGTGAGCCAGGATCTCGGTGTCCACCCGGGGAATGAGGACCTGAGGGCCCACGTCAAAGGTCAGCCCTAAGAAGGACCACTCCCCCACGATGTAGGCCACCGGCTCACCATTGGCCCGCCGCTGGAGCATCTGGTCCACGGTCTCCACGATCTCGTCGGTGGTGTACAGGTTCAGGTCCTGCAGGAGCTTTTCCGGGCTCTTCCCGGCGGCGGCGCAGAGGAGCTCCCGGGCTTCCAGGCGGTTGGCCTCGATGCCCATGGCCCCCATGGCCTTGCAGGTGTTCAAATACAGATCATGATATGTGATCGCCATAATTTGCACCCCAATCACAATGTAGTTTCGTTGGTTTGGCAGGACGGCACCGAAGGTGCCCATTCCAAAAGTCTTTTACCATTCATCGTCGCCTTCGTTTTTAGGAAGGACTCTGATCAGAGCCTCAATGGCCACCTCCAGCATGGAGTCATCCGGCTCAAAGGTGGTGAAGTTTTGCATCCACAGGCCGGGGGCCGACAGGAAGCGGGTCACGGCATTGTCGTGCCGGCCAATGAAGCGGTTGATCTCGTAGGTGATGGACACGATGAAGGGGAGCATCACCAGGTGCAGCAGGATGCGCACCAGAGCATTGGTGGCCACGTCCCGGATGCCGGGCAGCTCAAAGACCACGCAGGAGGCCAGGATGGCAATGGCGATGACCACGAACAGGAAGCTGGTGCCGCAGCGGGGATGGTGCCGGGGCATCTTCCGGGCGTTCTCCACGGTGAGCTCCAGCCCACGCTCGTAGCAGAAGATGGTCTTGTGCTCGGCGCCGTGGTACTCGAAGGTCCGGTGGATGTCCTTCATCTTGGAGCAGAGGTAGAGGTACAGGAAGAATATGATGAGCTTCACCACACCCTCCAGCAGGTTCCGCAGCCACATGGGGGCCTCCGGGAAGAAATACAGCAGACCGGAGGTGGCCAGGGTGGGCAGGACGATGAAGAGCAGGAGGGACAGGCCGATGCCCAGGACCACCGCCACGGCGATGATCCACTTCATGAGGGCCTCGCTGCCGAACTTGGCCTCGATCCACTTTTCAAACTTGGTGGGTTCCTCTTCCTCCTCGGGGTAGAACTCCGCCGACCACATGAGGGCCTTCATGCCGTTGACCATGGAGCCCAGGAAGGTGAACACACCCCGGATGAAGGGAACTCCCAGGATGGGGTGCTTGTCCTTGATGAGCTTCAGCTCATCCTCCTTGATCTCCAGGCCGCCCTCCTGGTTGCGGACCACGATGGCCTGCTTCTGAGGCCCCCGCATCATGATGCCCTCGATGAGGGCCTGGCCGCCGATGGTGGTGCGGAAGGTGCAGCTGTTGTTCTCTGCACCGCAGTTGTTTTTGTTTTCCATAGTGTCTCCTAGTTTTTCTGCATTCCGCAGGGATGGTATGTCATAGAGTCAGACACCTGGAAGGGGTGCTGACCCCATGGTAACAAACCTTGCCGAAAAAAGCAAGGATTTTCTCGAACTTATGTTCCAGTCGGCAGACGGATCTCTGCCACGCAGCCCCCCCGGTCGTCGTCGGCGTTGCGGATGGTCAGCTCGCCGTTGTGGCGGGAGACGATCTCTTCACAGACCGCCAGACCGATGCCGCTGCCGCGGGCAGTGGAGCTTCCCTTATAGAACTTGTACTTCACATTGGGCAGCTCTTCGGGCGGGATGCCAGGGCCGAAGTCCCGGATGGTGATGACCACATCGCCTGCTTCGGGGTAGATCTCGGTCTCGATGCGCCGGCCTGCCCCGCCGTGCTTGGCGGCGTTGTCCAGCAGGTTGCAGAAGACCTGGCGGAGGCGGTCGGGGTCACCGGGGATGGGATCAAACTCCTCCTCGCAGTCGTGGTGGTAGACGGCGATGCCCTCAGAGGCCAGGAACTCGTGGTAGGTGTAGACAGCGTCCTCCAGCTCGGCCTTGATGTCCATGGGTTCGATGGACAGGGTGAAGCGGCCGTCCTCAATGCGGGAGAACTCCAGCAGTTCTTCCACCATGCCCGACAGGCGGCGGGCCTCACTGGCGATGATGCCCATGCCCTTTCGGATGTCCGAGGCGTCCCGGGCTTCGCCGTTCATGATGGTCTCAGCCCAGCCGGTGATGGCGGTGAGGGGGGTGCGCAGCTTGTGGGAAACCGAGGAGATGAACTCCGATTTCATGCTCTCGGCCTGCTTGATCCGCTGGGACATATCATTGATGGCGTCGGTGAGATCACCGATCTCGTCATCGTACTGCTTCTCCACCTGGATACCGTAGCTGCCGTCGGCGATGCGCCGGGCCACGGAGGTGATGGTCTTTACTGGGTCCTCAATGGATTTGACGAAGTAGACATTGGAGATGTACACCAGGACCAGGACCCCCAGGGCCAGAACGGCCGCCCCCAGGGTCAGGGTGGTCACCTGCCGGTCCACCACCCGCATGGAGGTCACATAGCGCATGATGCCCATGAGGGTGTCATCGTAAATGAGAGGGGCGGACACGGCGGTGATCCGCTCTCCCGTCTGGGGGGATACCCCCTTCCAGGAGGCGATCTCCCGAGTGTCCTGAAGCTGGGTGATGTCGGCGGTGCCGGGCATGGTGCCGGAGAGGGTCAGACCGTTGGAGGAGTAGACCACCTTCCCAGCGGGGTTCAGGAACTGAAGTTCGATCTTGCTGCCGTCCTCAAAGGAGCTGACGTAGTCCTGGGCGGCGGTGAGATAGTCCCCCTTGTCCGGGTCGCTGCCGGCATAGGTACTGAAATAGGTGGCCGCCGTCCGGGCCTTGCTCTCCATGTCCGAGAGGATGCTACTGTCGTAGTAGTTCTTCATGACCAGGGAGCAGGCGATGACCAGCACGGTCAGAAGGACCACCAGAACACTGATACTGCTCAGCAGCCACCGTTTCCGAATGCCCCGGACCCGTAAAAACGGAATGGATGATAAGGATTTCATAGGATCCATCCTTTAGATAGTTATTTTAATAATTTTTTCGGTGGCTTTGCCGCCAGAAAAACCTCGCAGAGTTTCGACACCTCAGTGTCGAAACAAACTCAAATCATTTTTTCGGGGGCTTCGCCTCCGAAAAAATTCTTCTCGGCCTGCCAGTGTGCCCACAGGGCGCGCACAGCAGGCCGCAAACCCACTTTTGGGAGCCCAGCGCAGCGGGTCCCAAAAGTCTGGTTTAAAACTCCCACTTGTAGCCGTAACCCCAAATGGTGGTGATGTAGATGGGGCTGGTGGGTTCGTCCTCGATCTTCACCCGCAGACGGCGGATGTTCACATCCACGATCTTCAGCTCGCCCAGGTAGTTCTCACCCCAGACGAACTTCAGGATCTCTTCTCTGGACAGGGCCTTGCCGGGGTTCTCCATGAACATCTTCATGATGGAGTACTCCACCTGGGTGAGCTTCACCCGCTGGCCATTCTTCTCCAGGGTGCGCTTACGGGTGTTCAGCACGAAGGGGGGCTGCTGGATCTCGCCGTCATCCATCATCTCCCCGCCGATGCGGCGGTAGAGGGCGTCGATGCGGGCGGTGAGCTCCATGGGGGAGAAGGGCTTGGTGACATAGTCGTCGGCACCGGTCATGAAGCCGGTGATCTTGTCCATCTCCTGGGTCCGGGCGGTGAGCATGATGATGCCGATCTTGGAGTTGCTGGCCCGGATGCGGCGGCAGACCTCAAAGCCGTCCATGTCGGGCAGCATGATGTCCAGCAGGGCCACCCGCACGTCGGGGTTCAGGCGGAGCTGCTCCAGAGCCTCTTCCCCGGTGCCCGCCTCGATGGTCTCGTATCCTGCACGGTTAAGGTTGATGACGACGAAGCTGCGGATGTTGGCCTCGTCTTCCAGAACCAGAATCTTTTTCATTTTCCTGCTCCTTTCGGGTTTGGTTATGGATGCGGGAGGGCTCTCCCGTTAGTGACTGACGTAACTCCAGGTCCCGGCGTTCTGGTGGAACCGCTGGCGGAGGGTGTCCTCATCCAGGCCGCAGTCCCAGCCGTCGAAGAACTCGCCGGTGAAGATGGTGGTACTGTCCGAGGCCAGGGTGAACCGCTGTCCCAGCTGGGCCAGTTCCCCCCGGTCAGCTCCCATGAGGGTGGAGATGGACAGGAAGGATATGGGCTGGGCGTTGGAGAGGTTGTCCTCGTCCTCCCCTTCGTCCTCCTCCTCCTGGGCCAGCTCTACGCCCTGGGCAAAGAGGACGCTGCGGACCCCGGTGGCAGAATTCTCCTGGCGGCACATGGAGAAGGCCCCGGTCCATGTATCGGGGATCTCCAGATACCAGCCGTCGCCGCTGTGGTAGGTGGTGAGCACCTGGGTACTGGTCCCATCGGACCGGTAGGTCATCCAGTGGAGCCACCAGAACTCCCCGGCGGTGGAATCCCCATAGGCGGGGATGGACTGGGCCACGGGGACATCGGTGATGCCGTCCCCATTCATGTCGGCCGGGTGGACCCCGGCGTAGTAATGGAAGATATCCCCGCTGCGGCGGCTGCCCTCCCGGAGGGCGATGTTCTCCAGGCCCTGTTCTCCCAGGCAGAAGACGTCAGTGATCAGGTCTTCCTTCCCGTAGTAGGAGGTCACAAAGAGGGCGGGGACCTCATCGGCCAGAAGCCCTGCTGTCCAGGTGCTGATGTCTGCGGCCCCTTCCGACAGAGGTGTGGCGGAGATCCGCTCCATCCGGCCCTGGCTGCCGTCGTAGTACTCCACCTCCCAGACCGCCATACTGTCGGTCACAGGCTGGGTGAGGACCAGTTCCTCCTGGCCGTCCTGGTCCAGGTCGGCGGCCAGATAGCTGTCGTAGCTGGTGCGGAGGATCTCCACAGGCTGGCTCTCCTTGATGGTGTAGCCCACCAGGTCCCGGACGGAAGCGTTCACCTGCCAGCTCACCAGGATCTCACTGCCCTGGGGCTCACAGAGGTCCAGATAGTCGATGGATTCGATCTCTGCGCCCACGCCCTCAATGCGGGCCCAGGGCTGGTACTCCCCGTCCTCATCCTGCCGGAAGAAGACGATCTTCAGAGGAGCTTCCGCCTCGGGATCCCGGAAGAAAGCCACCGCCTCCTGGGTGCCGTCCCCGTCCACGTCCACCAGCTGGATGGTCTGTCGGTTCTCACCGCTCAGGGGGGCGATGTACTCGGCGCTTCCTTTTTCTGTGTTGATCTTGGCCTGGAGGTTCACATAGGCCTCCGAGGATTTGGGCAGGGCATACATCTCCTCCACGCTGCTGAACACGCAGCCGGAGAGGCCCGTCAGGCAGAGGAACAGGGCCATCAGGCCCAGGATCTTTCTGGCCATGGGGTCGGTCTTCCCCCTTTCTCTATGGTCAGGCGGACATATGGCCGCCATAGTATCATCATAATATTGTATCATACCACATCCGGCGGCGTTTTCCTATATCAAAATGAAAAATCCCGAAGAAAAACCCTTGCCTTGGAGCCGCCCCTGTTGTATAATCAATGCGATTTGAATACGCCGGTGTGATGAAATTGGTAGACGTAGCGGACTCAAAATCCGCCGCTGGCAACAGCGTACCGGTTCGAGTCCGGTCACCGGCACCAAAAAGGCAGGGCCCCATGCGGGGTCCTGCCTTTTTGGTGCCGGTGACCGGACAATGAAGTGTGCCCTGCCGGGCACATGAAGCGGGCTTCGCCCATGAAGGGATGGTTCCCATCATGAAGTGCCCTTCGGGCAATGGCCGGGCACACTTCCCTTCATGTTGTGCGCCAGCACAACACTTCATGATGGCGCAGCCATCTCTTCATTTGCCCCACTGGGGCAAGCTTCATTCCCTCCCCCGGCTCTTCTCAAACCGGAAAAAGCCATCCCCGCTATCTCCTTCGAATTCACCGGGCATGGGATGCTTGGAATGGAAATACTCCACGATATGAAACCCGCATTTGTTCACATAGAAATGGAGGTTCCGCTGGTCAAAATAGGGGGTGAAGGTCTCCCAGACCTCTGCCTCCGGGTATCTAGCCTCGATGGCCCGCCAGGCCCCCTGACCGATCCCCTTGCTGTGGCAGTTCACATCCACGTACAGCAGAAGAAGCTCTGCCCGGCGGGTCTCGGGGGCCCAGGTGACCACCGCACCTCCTACCATCCGACCCTCCAAAAGGATCTGATAACTCTCTGCCCCCGGCTCCTCAAAGGCACCTTCCACATCCTCCCGGGGAATGACCTCGGTCCCATCGTCCCCGTATTTTTCCACGAAGGCCTGCTTGAAGGCTGGCTGTATGCCCCGGATAAAGGACTCTCTGTCCTCTGCTGCCAGAGGACGCAGGATGATTTTGGGTAATTCTCTCATGTTGACCTCCTAAAAACAAAAAAGCCCCGTTATTGCCTCATGCAATAACCGAGCTCACTCGACATCTTCTCTGACAGGCGGCCTGCAAGCGGTGCGCTTACGATCCCCTACACTACGGTGTACTGTCCTCCGATGGAACTATGGATTTCTCTCGCATGGTATCATAGCTTCCCGTTCCTGTCAATCATCCTTTGGACACGCAGTGGATTGACACCCCGCCCGCAATATAGTACACTATTCCTATCTATCGAAGCTATTTTTTAGACAAATCAGACAATCTGCACAAAATGGAGGCTGTTTATGAAATCGATCCACAAAATTCTCAGGGGTCTTTTGGCTGTATCCCTTGCGATCGTCCCCCTGTGCTCCTGCGCATCCCAAACCGAATCGGCGGAACCCGTGATCGCCGACGGACTTCCCGGCTTTACTGTAGAAGGTGAAACCGATCTCAGCGGCAATTTCTATCTTTCCTTCCCCTATACCCGAGATCTCATCATGCTCGACGGAAAAGGTAATATCGTCTGGTCTAAGCACGAAGACATTTCTGCACCCTCCGGTCTCGGTTCCTTCTGGGACTTCAAAAAGCACGAAGTGGATGGTGAGATCTATTACAGCTACCACGATGAAACAGGCACCTATGATAACTACGGTCTGATGGGGTACTCTCCGGGAGAGCGTGTCATTCTGGACAAAGACTTTCAGGAGATCAAGCGGATCACCTTCGAGGCATCCGACGTCGTGGAGCAAGGGGCCCCTCTTGACGGTCACGATTTTCTTATGATCGATCTGGATCACTACATCCTCTCAGGATACATCAAGGACACCGTGTATAATATCCCCGGATACGAAGACGGCACAAAGGTGATCTTCTCCTACCTCCAGGAGGTCAAAGACGGCCAGGTGGTCTGGGACTTCAACAGCACCGACTACCCCGAGCTGTATGGGCTGACCACTGTTGCCTCTGAAAGCATGATCGGCGCCGATGACTTTGCCAACCAGCTCACCGACGGCCCTGACTACATCCATTTTAACTCCATGCGGATCGCCGACGACGGCAGCCTGGTGTGTTCCTTCCGCCACATTCATTCCATCCTGGGCCTGGACCGCACCACCGACAGGGATCAGATCCTGTGGACTCTGTCCGGCCCCGGAGATGAGTTTGGGCTGTCCGAATGGCAGAAGTCCAGCGGTCAGCACTACGCTGCCATTGACGGCGACTATATCACCCTCTTTGACAACGGCAATGGGTCCGCTTCCTCCCGTGTGGTCTCTTACTGCATCGATCCTGCCGCCAAAACTCTGGAAGCCTTCCGTTCCTATTCCCTGGGGAATAAATACTCGGAAGCCTGCGGCTCTGCCCAGCATCTGTATGACGAAGTATATGTGATCGGCTGGGGTGCCTCCATCCGAGATGCCGATTGTATGACCGTCTGCGATTTCAGCACAGGCGAGACCCTGATGACGGTTGCACTGGACAATCCTCAGAGCCCCACCTACCGCTGTGTCTATTACGATTGACCCGGACTGCAAAAGCCAGCAACCTCCCCCCTCTGAATTGACACCCCACAAATAACCCGCTATACTAAATCATTATTCTGTCAAATCGGGAGGGTTTCCCATGTCCATCCTCAAAAATCCCCGGCTGGCCATCATCATCGCCATGGCCTCCTTCGGCACCCTGGCTATTTTCGTCCGGAACATCCCCGTGACCTCCGGGGAGCTGGCTCTCTACCGGGCTCTGCTTGCCATCGTCCTGCTCTCCGGCTACTTCCTGGTGACCCGCCAGTCCATCCAGCTGAAGGCCATCAGGAAGGAGCTACCCCTCCTCCTGCTGTCGGGCGTTGCCATGGGCTTTAACTGGATCCTCCTCTTCGAGGCCTATAAATACACCACGGTGTCTGTTGCCACCCTCAGCTACTACTTCGCTCCGGTGATCGTCACCGCCGTCTGCCCCTTCCTCTTTCAGGAAAAGCTCACCCCCAAGCAGATCCTCTGCTTTATCATGTCCACCCTGGGCCTGGTGCTGGTCATCGGCATCACCGACCTGGGCAAGGGAGCAGGCACCGACCACATCGGCGTGGCCTTCGGCCTGGGGGCCGCTGTGCTGTATGCCACCGTGGTCCTGCTGAACAAGTTCATCAAGGGGGTGGCCGGCATCCAGCGGACCTTCCTTCAGTTTTTCGCCGCCGCCGTGGTGCTGATCCCCTATGTAGCCGCCACCTCCGGCTTCCACCTGGAGGCCATGGACGGCAAGGGCTGGGTCTGCCTGCTCATCGTGGGTCTCTTCCACACCGGCGTGTGCTACTGCCTGTACTTCTCCGCCCTGAAGGATCTCTCCGGTCAGGAGGCCTCCATCCTCAGCTATGTGGACCCCCTGGTGGCCGTGCTGGTGTCCGTCTTCCTCCTGGGAGAGGCCATGACCGCCATGCAGCTGGTGGGCGGCATCCTCATCCTGGGTTTCACCCTCTGGAACGAGCTGGAACCGAAGAAAAAGTGAAATTGAGCCATTGGCTCAGTGATATACGCTCGCAGCGTGTGATATTCGGCCATTGGCCGAGTGAAATTGCCCCTACGGGGCAGTTACGGAGTCCCTGCGGGACAAATCAAATGCAGAAGTGCCTGTTGCAAAAAACGTTTTGCAACAGGCACTTTTTGTTTCAGGTTTCCAGTTGGCAGTAACGCATCAGAATGACGGCGCACTGGGCACGGGTGGCGTCGCCCTGGGGCATCAGGCGGCCGTTGCTGCCCTCCAGGATCCCGGCGCCCACCGCCCAGGCCATGGACTCTTCCGCCCAGGGGCTGACCCGGTCGGCATCACGGAAGGCGGACAGGTCGGCGGTCTCTCCGGCCCTCAGATCCATGCCCTGGTGCTCACCATAGCGATACAGGACGGCGGCCATCTGCTCCCGGGTCAGGTCGTCATTGGGACCAAATGCCGTGTCGCTGTAGCCGGTCATGACCCCGGCGTCCACCGCCCAGGCCACCGCATCCCGGTACCAGGCATCTTCGGCCACATCGGCAAAGGGATTTTCTCCCTCATGCTGGGGGTTGCCCTCCAGGTTGTAGAGGATCTGAGCCGCCATGGCACGGGTGATGGTCCCCTCCAGATGGAAGTAACCGTCCTCATAGGGCTGCATGAGCTTGTTCTGGATGCAGTAGGCCACCCCGTCATGGTACCAGGCGGGCTGGGGCAGGTCGTACTCCGCCCCCTCCAGCAGACCCCAATAGGGGACGTTGGCGGCAGTCAGGGCTTCCAGCCAGGTCAGGCCGTTGGCCCGCTGGATGTCCAGGGTATTGAGGATGATGCTGCGGATGCGCTGGGTGCCGGACTGTCCGGGGATCTTGATCTTGCTCACAGCACTGACCACATAGTACTCCCCGTTCTCCTGGCCCAGATAGAGCATCTCATGGCCGCTGAAATACAGGACGGAACCCAGAGGCAGGGCATCCATGACCTGCTCCCGCTCCTCCAGACACATGCCGGTCATGTCCACCTTGGCCATGGGCATGGCCTGCTGCCAGGTGGTGTTCCGGGCCAGCTCCAGGCCGAAGCACTTGTAGATGTTCCGGATGTAGGCCGAGCAGTCCTCGGACAGGAGGCTGCCGCCCCAGCCGTAGACGTTGCCCAGGGCCTCCAGGGCCACAGCGGCGATGTTCTCCTGGGTCAGGGCCAGATAGCCCTCACAGACCTTGGCGTGCTCGGAGATCAGGGTCTTCTTTTTTGCATAGCTGCCGTCCTCATTTCGGATGGGCATCCACACCACATGGTTCTGATAAGGGGCCCGGTTGTCCACCAGCTCGTTGGGGTCCTCCACCGGGGCGATCTCCAGGGTGGTGCCCATGGTCAGCAGAAGCTGGGAGGTGATGGGGCTGTAGTTGGACTTTTCCGTGTAGACCTTGTCCCCGTAGACCACCAGAGTGTTGACCGGGTCCAGGTCCCAGGCGGAGATCCACTCCTCCTTGTCCCGGCAGATGGCCACATCCTCTGCAGGCACCCAGCCGGAGCAGCAGACGCTCTTGGCCAGATAATATTTACCGTCCGTGGAGACCGAGGTGATCACCAGGGGTTCATTCACCCGAACGCCCACCAGATACTGATAGTTGAAGTCCGGGTCCTTGGGGTCATCCCAGATGGGGGTGTCCGAGGGGAAGGTCCGCAGTTCCGTCCGGTGGACCGCCACACCATAGCGGACCGCCTGGTTGGTGGTGGCTCTGGGGTTCTGGGTGTTGCGGATCATGGCGTCAAAATCCTTCTGGGCGGCCTTGGTGTCCGTGCCCAGGTAGGTCCAGCCCAGATAGTAGGCGGCGTCCGCCTGGCTGGAGGCCTTGACCATCTCGTTGATGCGGACCCCGTCCACCGTCTCGGCCTGGTTCTTCAGGTCATACATCCCGGTGCCCTCTGCCCCAATGGTCAGCTCGTTCAGGGCCTGGATATCCTCCCAGTCCATCTGGACCTGGTCATCGGTGGACCAGTAGGCGGGGGAAGACATGGCCGCCGTCACATCGGGCAGATAGGGGATCCGGGCCGCACCGGCCTGGAGGGGGATGCTTACGATCATCACAGCCGCCAGCAGTGCGGCCATGATCTTGGGTTTTCTCATGGAGATCACTCCCTTCCTTTGATGTATGAATCATACACCATTCCCTTACCAAAGGCAACAGCAGGGCAAAAATGGAACAGTTCCCTCCTTTTTCTCCCCCGGTACCATTGCAAAATCCGACATTATTCGGTATAGTAGTTAAGTTAAGCAACTACTTTTGGAGGCGACCCAAATGAACCGCGGGTATCTCTATCTTACCATCGCCTTTTTCTTTTACGGCAGCCTGTACGTGGCCAATAAATACGCCCTGGGCTTCCTGCCCCCCTTCACCCTCATGTTTCTGCGGCAGACCATCGCCCTGCCCCTCCTATACTTCGTGGCCAAGCGGGCGGGGATGAAGCCCATCCGGAAGGAGCACTGGAAGTACTTCCTGTCCTTCGGCTTTCTCAGCTACTTCCTGTCCTTCGGCCTGCAGACCGTGGCCACCAGCCTGATGAATGCGTCCGTGGCCGCCCTGGTGAACTCCATCAACCCCATCTTCATCTCCTTCTTCGCCGTCCTCATTTTGAAGGAGACCATGACCAAGCGGAAGATCTTCGGCATCGCCTGCTCCCTGCTGGGTGTGGCCCTGGTCCTGGGCATCAACGGCGAAGGGGTCAGCGTTCTGGGTGTGGTGATCTCCCTGATCTCGGTGATCATCTGGTCGGTCAACGCCGTGTACACCCGAAAGATCGCCCCCTACTACCCCAGCCAGCAGATGACCTTTTACTGCATCGGCCTGTCCGTCCCCTTCTTCGGCCTCACCGCCCTGGCGGAGGTCCAGTTCCGGACCCTCACCTTCACCCCCACGGTGTGGCTGGTCATCCTCTACCTGGCCTTCTTCTGCACCGCCCTGGCCTACCTCCTGTGGAACCGCTGCCTGGTCCTGCTGGACGCCTCGGTGTGCTCCCTCTTCTATCCCCTCCAGCCCATGTTCGCCTCGGTGCTGGGGGTCC
This sequence comes from Ruminiclostridium sp., assembly GCA_017521345.1. The sequence goes on from JAFXCU010000094.1 coordinate 21,091, forward strand.
TGCTCCTCCATGAGACCATCCACGCCAACTTTGTGGCGGGCACCCTGCTCATCACCATCGGCGTCCTCATCGGTCTTATGGGCAGCAAAAAAACCGTTTCCACCCAGGAGGCTCCATGACGAGACCTGCCCCCCATTCCCGCTGGGCCATGCTCCCGGTGATCCTTTCCCTGGCCTGGCCCACCATGCTGGAGCAGCTCATGCAGACTGCCGTCCAGTACATCGACACCGCCATGGTGGGTTCTCTGGGCACCCATGCCACTGCCGCCGTGGGGGCCACCACCACCCTCAACTGGCTCATCAGCTCCACCATCTCCGCCATGGGCGTGGGTTTTCTGGCCTACATCGCCCGGGCCCGGGGAGCAGGCGATGAGAACAAAGCCCGCCGGGCCTCTGCCCAGGCTGTTCTGGCCGCCGCGGCAGCGGGACTCTTCTTCACCGCCCTGACCCTGGGCTGCAGCGGAAAGGTCCCTGTCTGGATGCAGGTGGACCCCTCCATCCAGGAACTGTCTGCCCAGTACTTCTTCGTCCTCTACTCCCCCATGCTCTTCCGGACGGCCATCCTCATCTTCGGCACCATCCTCCGGGCAGCGGGAGACGCCAAGACCCCCATGCTGGTGGGGCTGCTGGTGAACGTCATCAATATCGTTCTGAACCTTCTCCTGATCTTCCCCACCCGGTCTGTGACCCTGCTGGGCCTGACCTTCACTATGCCCGGCGCAGGCTGGGGGGTGGTGGGCGCAGCCGCCGCCAGCGCCCTGGCCTTCACCACAGGAGGCATCGTCATCACCATTGCCCTGTGGCGGCATCCGGATATCTCCCCCAGAGGCCAGTCTTTTCGTCCCAACCGAGACATCCTGCGCCCCTGCCTGAGGACCGCCGTCCCCAATATGTTCCAGCGGTTTGCCACCAGCCTGGGTTATGTGGCCTTCGCCGCCATGGTCAACGGACTGGGCCCGGTCTCCGCTGCCGCTATGACCATCGCCAACACGGTGGAATCCGCCTTCTACATCCCGGGCTTCGGCATGCAGACCGCCGCCTCCACCCTGGCGGGCAACGCCCTGGGGGCCCGGGACCAACAGCGGATGAGGGACCTGACCGCCATGTTCATCCGCATCGAGCTGGTCCTCATGATCCTCTCGGGCGGGATCCTCTTCCTCTTCGCCCCGGCCCTGACCGGCCTCTTCTCCACCAGTCAGGAGGTCATCCTCCTGTGTGTGGCCGTCCTGCGGATGATGGCCCTGTCCGAACCCCTCTTCGGAGTTGCCCTCATCATCGAGGGCATCCTGCTGGGGATCGGCAACACCAAGATCCCCTTCCTCTTCAACCTCATCGGCATGTGGGGGGTGCGGATCGTGTGTACCTTCCTGTGCACCCAGCTGTGGGGCATGGGTCTGGTGGCCGCCTGCGCCTGCATGATCCTCCACAACCTGGTCCTTTTCATTCTCTTCCTTGTTTACTACGTCCGGGGGAACTGGAACCCCCTGGCGAACTGATATGACCCTGAAAGGAGAAAACACCCATGATCACTGAACTTTACGCCGCCCTGGAAGCCGTCCACGCCGGACAGGAGCTGTCCCCCGTTCAGGCGGACCTTCCCGATGGTCTGACCCCTGAGGTCCAGCCCCTGGCTCAGCAGGTCCACGCCTGCCTGACCGCCGGTGACGGCAAGGCCCTGCTGGACCTGTGCTTCTCCCCCGTGTGGGCAGAGTACAAGGCCTTCCTGACCCCCCTGCCCATGCTCCTCTGCCTCACCGAGGCCATGGTGGACCTGCTCAACGCCCTGGATCCCCAGGAGGACCCCCTGGTCTTTATGGCCGAGCGCACCGACCCCATGGAAAATCCCATCTTCCAGGAGGACGAGACCCGCTCCCTGGCCTTTGACCGGATGGGCTGCCAGCTGATGACCGTCAACTGCAGTGGGTCCGGCTCCGTCTCCGGCTGGAAGAAGGAGTTCCGCTATGAGGGCGAGACCGAAAACGGCCTGCCCCACGGCCAGGGTACCCAGTACACCGGCACCCGCCGCCTCCTCACCGGCCGCATCACCGAGACCCCCTTCCGCTCCGGCCGCTGGGAGAAGGGCGTCCTGGCAGAGGGCACCTTCCAGGATGCCCTGGTGGTGTGGAACGGCGGCGACCTGGCCGAGGCCTTCCCCATGGAGGGTCCCGACGGCATGCCCCTCCAGCTGGCCACCTGCGTCCCCGACGTCCTCATTGAGAAAAACACCCCCTCCTGCTCCGGCGTGTATGTGGCCGACCTGACCGTGGGCCCCAACGGCTATGCCGCCCAGGAGCCCCTGACCCCCCTGTGCCCCGGCAAGGGCGGCGAGTTCCGCATTGCCTGCCAGGACTGCTTCCTGTGTCCCCCCGTGGCTTCCATCACGGCAGAAATGGACGACCCCGATATCCCCGTGGTCTTTGCCGCTGACCCCGAACTCTGATTGGAGGACTCCCCTATGAAAAAAAGAATCACCGCCGCACTGCTGGCCTGCCTGATGCTGGTGGGCCTGATGCCCACCGCCATGGCCGCCCAGGTCAGTGACGCTCAGATCATCGACGCCATCGTTATCTACCTGAACATCAAGGAGGGCAACTACGACTCCATCAATCCCAACGACAACGGGGCCCTGTCCGTTGGCAAGATCCAGTGGCACGCAGGCAACGCCTTGACCCTGATTCGAAAGATCGAAGCCCGTAACCCACAGCAAGCTCAGGAGATCCTGGGGGAAGAGCTGTACATTGAACTGATGGACCCCGCTACCAACTGGGCATCCCGCATCGTAGACGCTGAGGAGGCCACCCGACTGTCCAAACTGCTGGCCACGGCAGAGAGTAAAATCGTCCAGGACGAAGAGGCCGAGGCCTACATGAAAAGCTACATCAAGTCTGCCAGAAATCAGGGGTTGACCGACCCCACTATTATCGTCTACTACTGCGATATGTATAACCAAAGCCCCCGAATGACCCTTCGCACCGCCAAGGCTGCCATTGCGGCCGCCGGTTCTGCTGATGCTGTCACTCTGGAACTTCTCCACGAGACCGCCTTACAGGACGAAACCGCCGGAAAATACCCCAATCGCCGCAACGCTACCTATGAGTACTGCAAAAATCTGGGCTGGAGCAGCACTGTCACCCCTCCTGTGACCCCTCCCACCCCCTCCAAGGTGAAGTTCCCCAAGGTGGCCACCTACAAGCAGGGTCAGTTCTATGACGTATCCGCCAGCAAGTGGTACAACACCAACGTGGCCCGGGCCGTGGAGTACGGCCTCATGAAGGGCCAGGGCGCCAACGTCTTCAGCCCCGAGGGCAACGTGACCATCGCCGAGACCATCACCATGGCCGCCCGCATCCACTCCATCTACACCACCGGCTCTGCCAACTTCAAGCAGTCCTCCGGCGCCAGATGGTATGAGGTCTACTTCAACTACGCCTACAACAACAAGATCGTCACCGCCGAATACTACTGGCACATGGTGAACGAGCCCGCCACCCGGGCCCAGTTTGCCGAGATCTTCGCCAAGGCGCTGCCCGCAGAGGCTCTTCCCGCCAAAAACACCGTGGCAAACAATGCCATCCCCGACGTACCCTCCTCCCTGTCCTACGCAGGGGCCGTGTACACCCTCTACCGGGCAGGCATCCTGACCGGCAGCGACGGCAACTATTTCTACCCCGGCAGTTACATCAACCGCGCCCAGGCCGCCGCTATGGCCTCCCGCATGGCCGACAGCGACCTGCGCATGAGCGTGACTCTGAAGTAAAAGTAATCAGTAAGAAGTAATAGTGAATAGGTATGGTATTTCCTTCGGAAATGATTCAAATCGTCGCGAAGCGACACCATACTTATTCACTATTCACTATTCACTATTACCTGGGCATACGCCCAAACGACACGAAAGAGGTGTGTCCCATGAAGACACCAAAGACAATGAACCCCGCCCACACCCAGGCCCTCATGGGCCTTCTCAACAAGGCCCCCTACTTTTCCCTCCTGGGCATGGACTTCCAGGTGATGGAACCGGGCTACTGCCGGCTGGTGGTCCCCCTGGACTACAGCCGCCACGGCAACTCCTTCGGGGCCGTCCACGGGGGTGTCTACTCCTCCATCATCGACACCGTGGCCTACTGGGCCCTCTACTGCCAAATGGAGGAGGACCAGGGCTACACCTCCCTGGACCTGAACGTCACCAACCTGGGGATGGTCCAGTCCGGCACCCTCATCGCCGAGGGCCATGTGGTCCGGGCGGGCCGGTCCATCTGCCTGAGCGAGGCCACCGTGAAGAACCAGGACGGCAAGCTCCTGGCCCACGGCACCTCCAAGCTCATGGTGCTGGAGGGAAAGCAGTCCATCCACACCCTCCTGGCCGCCGAAGGGGCCAACCCCCTGCCCCCCAAATTCTTATAAGGGAGATGCCTTATGCACGACGAACTGACCCAAGTTGACATTGATAAAATGAAGGAGGAGCTGGAGCACCGCCGCCTGGTCCTCCGCCCCCAGCTCATTGAGGAAGTGAAGGTGGCCCGTGCCTTCGGCGACCTCAGCGAGAACTTTGAGTACAAGGCCGCCAAGCGGGAGAAGGGCCGCAACGACAGCCGCATCCGCTATCTGGAGAACATGATCAAGACCGCCAAGGTCATCGACGGCACCTCTACCGGGGACGGCATCGGCCTCTTCGACAAGGTGACCTTCTGGATCGAGGAGGACGAGGAGGAGGAGACCATCCAGCTGGTGACCACCCTCCGCCAGGACGCCCTGAAGGGCCTGATCTCCAAGGAATCCCCTGTGGGCAAGGCCCTGTGGGGGCATAAAGAGGGGGACCGGGTCCTCATCGAGGCCAGCCCCACCTACAGCTACTATGTCCAGATCCGCTCGGTGGAAAAGACCGGCGAAGACCCGGACATTCCCATCAGTACTTATTGACACACATTTTTAGACTGGAGGTCCCACGATGGAAAACCGTACCCCCGATCTGCTGCAGAAGGCCTACTTCTTCACCCTGCCCCTGATGATCATGGACGCCACCCACGTGAAGATGACCAACACCGTGAAGGCCACCGACCTGCAGGCCCCCAAAAATCAGTTCATCCATGCCCTGACCCTGGCGGACGCCACGTCCACCGACGTGGTCACCCCCAACGTGGACACCATCTACTCCCAGGTCTATCTGGACCTGGACCAGGACGCCGTGGTGCTGACCATGCCCAAAACCGACCGGTTCTGCAACGCAGAGATCCTGGATGCCTACACCAACTGCATCACCATTCTGGATGCCGCCGCCTTTGACCAGGAGGAGCAGACCTTCCTCTTCACCGGCCCCAACTTCACCGGCCCCATCCCCGAGGGTATGACCCAGGTTTCCTGCCCCACCGCTCTGAACTGGGTCCTCATCCGCACCATCTGCTACAGCAAGGCAGACGAGGCCCAGGTCTACGCCATTCAGAGCAAAATGACCGCCTGCACCCTGGCCCAGTATGGGGCCGGGACCCAGGATCAGCCCCCGGAGGGCACCTTTGACCCCGCCAACAACTTCATCCCCGTCCGGCAGGTCCTGGGCATGTCCCTGGCCGACTACTTCACCCGGGCCAACGCCCTCATGGTCACCAATCCCCCTGCTGCCGAGGACGCCCCCATGCTGGCCGAGCTGGCCCCCCTGGGCGTAGGCCCCGGCCTGACCTTTGACGGCGCTGCCTTTGGTCCCCAGGGTGAGGCCCTGTGGCGGGAGATGCTGGCCCAGTCCGTCCCTCTGACCCTGAAGGCCTCCTTCCACTTCATGGTCCTGAACGGCACCTGGCAGTATTTCGGCAAGCCCATCGCCGAGTTCGGCACCGAATACGCCTACCGGGCTCTGGTGGCCCTGGCCGGCTTCGGCGCAAACCCCGTCTCCGTGGCAGTCTACCCCAAGGGCGAGGTGGATGCCCAGGGTCAGCGGCTGAACGGAAAGAACAACTACGTGCTCCACTTTGAGGCAGGCGCCCTGCCTCCCGTCCAGGCCAGCGGCTTCTGGTCGGTCACCGCCTACAACAGCGCCACCGACCTGCTGATCGACAACGAGCTGGACCGCTACTGCATCAACGACCGCAGTCAGGTCCAGTACAACCCTGACGGCTCCCTGGACATCTACCTCCAGGCCCACCGACCGGAGGAGGACAAGGTCTCCAACTGGCTCCCCGTGCTGGAGGGTGCGTTCCACCTCTTCCTGCGGGTCTACCTCCCCCAGGAGTCCGTGGTCACCAACGTCTGGAAGGCCCCCGTCATCCTGCCTGTCTAAGCCCAACAAAAAACGCTGCAGAGTTTCCTCTGCAGCGTTTTTTTGCAACTAATTTTTTATAGTTTTCACATTTCCCTGATGTTTCCGGAGATTTTGTGGCTCCCCCTCTTGATTTTGCAAGAAAAATGGTGTATGATTTCATCGTATTTGAGATACTCCTTCCCACTTTATACTTTTCTTCAAACGTTCATCCTTCCTACCTTCTTTTTCATTGTGAGTCCCCTCGGGTTTGCGCGTATCCGTTGGGACGAAAAGACAGCACCCGATCTCCTGTCCGGGTGCTGTCTTTTTTTGTGAAAAGGCAAAGCCTTTTCACAAAAGGGGGTTGCGGCCTGCTGCGCGCGTCCTTCGGGCACACTGGCAGGCCGAGCAGTGTTTTCCGGCACGCGCATGTCGCGCCGGAAAACGAATCCAATTATATTTCGCCGCTGCGATGGCGAAACTCTACGAGGTTTTATCGGTTCAGTCGGTAACAATGTCGTTTCTTCATCGACTCACCCTCGGAAGCGATATCCCACGCCCCAGACGGTCTCGATGTATTGGATATGGTCCGGGTCGATCTCGATCTTGTCCCGAATGTGCTTGATGTGGACGGTGACGGTGGACACGTCCCCGTAGTTCTCCACCCCCCACACCGCATCGAAGAGGCGGTCCTTGGAGTAGACCGTGTCCGGGTGCTCGGCCAGGAAGAGGAGCAGGTCGTACTCCTTGCCGGTCATGCTCACCTCCCGGCCATTGACCCACACCCGGCGGGCTTCCCGGTCCATCTCCAGGCCCCGGATCTTCAAAACCTCTGGCCGGGGTTTCTCCCGGCTGCCCACCAGGCGGTGGTACCGCTGGATATGGCTCTTGACCCGGGCAACCAGCTCGCTGGGGGAGAAGGGCTTGGTCATGTAATCGTCGGCCCCCAGGCCCAACCCCCGGACCTTGTCGATGTCGTCAGCCAGGGCGGAAATGATGATGACCGGGGTGTCCTTCTCCTCCCGGAGGCGGCGGCAGATCTCAAAGCCGCTCAAGCCCGGGAGCATCACATCCACGATGATCAGGGCGAACTCCTCCGCCAGGGCGGTCTGGAGGCCCTGGGTGCCGTCGGTGCAGAGGGTGCAGGCAAAGCCGTTGATCTCCAGGTAGTCCCGCTCCAGCTCGGCCACGCTCTGGTCGTCTTCAATAATGAGAATTTTCATCATAACAGGTCCTCCTCCCGCAGGGGCAGGTACACGAAGGCACGGGTGCCCTCCCCTTCCGCACTGGTGAGCCAGATCTTGCCGTGGTGGCTCTCCACGATGGACCGGCAGATGGCCAGGCCCAGGCCGCTGCCGGGGACCGAGCTGGTCCGGGCGGTGTCTGCCCGGAAGAAGCTGTCGAAGACGTGGCGGAGGGCCTGGGTGCTGATGCCCTTTCCGTTGTCGCTCAGCTGGATGACCAGCCCCTTTTCGTACTCCTCGGCGGTGAGGGCAATGGCCCCGTTGGGCCTGCCGTATTTGATGGCGTTGGACAGGAGATTGTCCAGCACCCGCTTGATCTTGTTTCGGTCTGCCGTGACCACAAAGGGACCGGCGGGGACCTGACAGGTGAAGGTCATCCCGGCCCCCTGGGCCTCCAGGGCGTATTCCTCCCCCAGGTCGGCCAGGAAGGGGGCCAGGTCCACATACTCAAAGTGGTACTGCATCCGGCCCAGCTCATACTCGGAAAAGTCGCTCATGTTCCGCACCAGCTTCTCCAGGACGGTGGTCTTGCTGTAGACGATGTCCAGGTAGTGGGCCTGCTTCTCCGGTGTGTTGGCGATGCCGTCCCGGATGCCCTCCACATAGCCCTTGATGGCAGTGATGGGGGTGCGCATATCGTGGGACAGGTTGGCCATGAGCAGGCCACGCTCCTCCTGGGCGGCGGCCTCGGCCGCGGCAGCCGCTTTCAGCCGCTGGCGGACCCCTTCCAGGGACTGGCTCAGTTCATCCAGCTCCTGCTCCTGGCAGGAGAGGATCTCAAAGTCCAGTTCCCCTTCCCGCAGGTTGTCCGCCGCCTGGCGGAGGGTGTTCAGGGTGTCGGTGAGGCGGCCGGTATACCGGGAGGTCAGCCACAGGCACACCCCGGCCACAGACAGTGCCAGGAGGACACAGCCCAGGATGAAGTAGGGCAGGATGCGGCCCGGGCCGGAGAATTCCCCCTTCAGCAGGGTGAGCATAGCCAGGATGAAGCTCTCCCCGCCCGGGACCTGGAGGGCGAAGGCCCCCAGCAGGAGCACCACCAGAAAGAGGGCAATGAAGAGGGAGAGAAGCAGCATCAAAAGGCCGGTCTGGAGAAACCGGCCTTTCAGTGTTTTCTTTTTGGGCATAGTTCCACCCCCAAAACCTCGTAGAGTTCCGCCCTCCGCAGAGGGCGGAATCAGTTTTAATCATATTTTCTGGCGGCGTGTACGTCAGAAAATATACTGCTCAGCCTGCAAACGTGCGGGCCTTGGCCCGTGCGCTGCAGCAGGCTGCAATCCTTCACTTTTGAATGGGGCAACTATCAATCAGGCAGCACAACACCCTCGTACACTGCCGCACCGAACGAAGCACATTCTCAAAGGCCCCATTCAAAAGTCTTACGATTCCTTTCTATCGAAGAGCAGATACCCCACGCAGCCAAAGACCAGCCCGTACCCGGCCAGCAGGCCGATGCGGGACAGGAGGGAACCGAAGGGCAGGGTGACCCCGATCCACAGGTTGTGCCACCGGAGGTAGCCGGTGAACAGCAGGCCGCCGAAGGCGGGCAGGTATGTACCCACGGCAATAAATCCGATGTACAGGACCACGCACAGCAGGACCGCCAGGCTGGAGCCCTTCACCAGCTGATTGATGAGGCAGAAGAAGAGAATGAGCACCGCCAGGGGGATCAGGTCCAGGACGCAGGCGAAGAAGCTGCTGGCGATGCCCCGGGTGCCGCCCCCCAGCACCAGCTGGGTGAGGGTGGTGGCCAGGTACATGACCGCCAGGTCAAAGGCGCACAGGACCAGGACAGCCGTGGCCTTGGAGAAGAAGAGCTTCCCCTTGCTCACCGGCCGCATGAGGGCGAACCGCATGGTATGGTCGGCCTGTTCCC
>JAFXCU010000095.1 GCA_017521345.1 Ruminiclostridium sp.
CATGACCCCGCATATGCTACGGCATACCTTTTGCACAGAAATGGCAATGAGAGGATTGAATGTGAAAACATTGCAGTACATTATGGGTCATTCAAACATTAGCACAACACTCAATATTTACACCCATGTGGCGTTCGATCAGGTCGAATCATCGTTCAATGAAGTTGTAGAAAAACGTGAGGATTTGGCAGAATGATTTACACCAAAACTTACACCATTTTCCCATAGAGATAAGGAGACTTATGGAGAGTTTTGAGATTTGAGCAGTAGACCTATAATAGGACGATTTGCAAAAAGTCCTTTATTTTCAATGGTTTTTCGTTGTTTGATATTCTAGTTGCCAATCGAAGGAAAATAGTATACAATGAAATGAAATCGTGGTCAAGCAACGGAGGTTACTTATGAGTATCATTGATAATAAAGGCAAACTGTTTGGCAAGATCAACATCATCGACCTGATCGCCATCGTTCTGATCCTGGCTGTGGTGGCCCTGCTGGGCACCAAGCTCCTCACCAACGACAGTGTGGGTCTGGCAGGCCCCGGTCAGCCTGTGGTCTACACCGTGAAGGTGGAGAACGTGGACGAGGACGTCTACGAGTTTATCCAGGACAATCTGCCCAGCCAGCTTGTGGCCAATGGCCAGCTTCAGAATGGCTACGTCACTGCTGTGGAGGGTACCCTGGTGGAGAATGCCAGCGTCAACGTCCAGGATAACCCCACCTTGGGCATGACCATCCTGAACTACGACGAGGCGGGGACCTATGACCTGGTGTTTACCATCGAGGCGACTGTCAAGGACAACGTGGCCAGTGAGCTGGGCACCCAGGAGATCCGTGTGGGCAAGACCCATATCGTGAAGACCACCACCTTCGAGCTGGAAAACGGCATCATCCAGTCCTGCGAGCGTCTGGAAGTGGCAGAATAAGGAAATCTCAAAATACGGACAGCGAAAGCTGTCCGTATTTTTGTTTACAAAGGGTCAAAAAAGCCGGAAAAAGGTTGACTTTTCAGAAAACCATGATACGATATACCGGCAAAGCATGATAGAGGTGCGAATGTCAAGAGTAACCCTTCCATTTCCAGGCATAAAGAAGGGAGAAAGGGGCCTTCGCCGAGGTTTCGTGGCCTGCCTGAAGATCACGGAGCCGGGCTGTGGGAGAATATCCCCCAGACTGTCGTCCCGCGCGGGACGGAGCGCTGTCGTGAGTTCATCCCTGGTGAAGTCATGACATCGTCATGACTTTATTTTTTTGTATAGGAGAGAAAACCATGAGAAAAACCTTCCGGCGCCTGCTGCCCCTGCTGGCAGTCCTGGTGGTGCTGTGCATGGCTCTGGCGACCCCTGCCTTTGCCGCTGGCGACCCCACCGAGGAACCTGGCACCAAGATGATCGAGTGCTCCGACTGCGGAGCAGGCGGTCTGTGCATGACCTGCTACGGTCACGACGAAGCCTGTGAAGACTGCGGCGGCACCTTCGCCTGCCCCTCCTGTGAAGGAACGGGTTATGTGGAGTCCCCCAGCAAGTTCTATAACACCGGCTGGGCCCTGCTGCCCCCCATCATTGCAATCGCCCTGGCCCTGATCACCAAGGAGGTCTACTCCTCTCTGTTCATTGGTATCGTGGTGGGCGGCCTGCTCTATTCCAACTTCACCTTTGAAACCACCGTCCTGCACGTCTTCAACGACGGCATCCTGGGCTCCGTCACCGACAGCTATAACATGGGCATCCTGGTCTTCCTGGTCATCCTGGGTGCTATGGTCTGCCTGATGAACCGTGCCGGCGGCTCCGCCGCCTTCGGCCGTTGGGCCCAGACCCACATCAAGTCCCGTGTGGGCGCACAGCTGGCCACCTTCGTGCTGGCTCTGTTCCTGTTCATCGACGACTACTTCTCCTGCCTGACCCTGGGCAGCGTTATGCGTCCTGTCACCGACAAGCACAACGTCTCCCGCGCCAAGCTGGCCTACCTGATCGACGCCACCGCAGCTCCCATCTGCATCATCGCCCCCATCTCCTCCTGGGCTGCTGCCGTTGCCGGCTTCGCTGAGGACGGCCAGGGCCTGCAGCTCTTCATCCGAGCCATTCCCTTCAACTTCTACGCTCTGCTGACCCTGGTCATGGTGGTGGGCATCGCTGTCCTGAACATGGACTACGGCCCCATGGCCAAGCACGAGATGAACGCCCTCCAGAACGGCGATCTCTTCTCCGGCAAGAACCCCTACGCCACCATGAGCGAGGAAGAGTACAACGAGAACGGCCGTGTCATCGACCTGGTCTTCCCCATCCTGGCCCTGGTGGTCTGCTGCGTCATCGGCATGATCTACACCGGCGGCTTCTTCTCCGGTGAGAACATCATCAACGCTTTCTCCAACTGCGACGCCTCTCAGGGCCTGATGATGGGCTCTGCCTTTGCCCTGGTCATCACCATGATCTACTACCTGGTCCGCCGCTCCATGAAGTTCACCGACATGATGGGCAGCATCCCCGAGGGCTTCAAGGCCATGGTCCCCGCCATCCTGATCCTGACCTTCGCATGGAGCCTGAAGGCTATGACCGACTCCCTGGGCGCAAAGCTCTTCGTCCGTGACTTCGTCTATGCCAACGCTTCCAACTTCCATGCCTTCCTGCCAGCCATCATCTTCCTGATCGGCTGCCTGCTGGCCTTCGCAACCGGCACCAGCTGGGGCACCTTCGGCATCCTGATCCCCATCGTTCAGAGCGTCTTCCCCATGGACAACCCCCTGGCCATCGTCTGCATCTCTGCCTGCATGGCTGGTGCTGTCTGCGGTGACCACTGCTCCCCCATCTCCGACACCACCATCATGGCTTCCGCCGGCGCCCAGTGCGACCACGTGAGCCACGTCAACACCCAGCTGCCCTACGCCATTACCGGCGCAGCGGTGAGCTTTGTGACTTATATTTTTGCTGGCTTTGTCCCCAACGCCTTCGTCGCCCTGCCCGTTGGCATCGTGCTGATGATCGCAACCCTCTTCGTCATGAAGAAGGTCGTGGGCAAGAAAGTCACGGCATAACATTCAACACGAAAACAGCCTCGTCCGTCAGTTCGGACGAGGCTGTTTTTTATCCCTGCGGAACAATTCCCGTAAACCTATATATAACAGAAACACGCCAAACAGTTTCCGGAGTAAATCTGTATCCAACCGATTGGCCAGCAGGGCTGTGCACCCGGCGGTTGCCAGGCCTGCCAGAATGGCGGGAAGGATGACCTTCTTTTCCAGCAGACCGTTTTTCTTGTGGGCGGGGAGGGCGGCGGCAGCGGCGGGGAGGAAGTACAGCAGGTTGATGCCCTGGGCCTGGTGTTGGGTCATCCCGTCAAAGGCCGTCAGGTAGATGAGCAGCAGGGAACCGCCGCCGATGCCAAAGGCAGAGAGGATCCCGGTGACCGTCCCGGCCAGGAAGGGGAGAAGCCAGGTGGTCATCCTGTCAGGGAGGTCCAGGCCCCGTAGAGGATCAGCAGGGAAAAAGCCCGCTTGAGCCACAGGACCGACACCTTCTTAAAAATTTTTCCGCCGATGAGGCCTCCCACAAGGCCCCCGGCCAGATAGGGCAGGGCGGTCATCAGGTCCAGGTTCCCCTTCCAGAAATAGATGGCCGCCGACAGGGCGCACAGAGGAAAGATGATGGCCACGGAGCAGGCGAAGGCCCTCCGTCGTTCCAGGCCGCACCGGGCCATCAGCAGGGGTACCAGAATCATACCCCCGCCGCCTCCAAAGAATCCGTTCACCAGCCCTGCCGCTCCGCCTGCCACCGCCGCCGGGACCCAGGACCGTTTGATTTCAGACATAAAAATCCCCTCCTCCGGCCTAGTTTGCCAGGGGAGGGGACATATTATTCTGCAATTAAATCCTGAATGACCGTTCCAGCCAGCAGGAACCCTGCCACGGGGGGCACCCAGGGTGCACTGGCGGGGATGGACCGCCGCCCGGGAGGGGGAGCCTCCCCAGTGGGGGTGGTCTGGGCGGGAAGCTCCGGGGAGAAGACCACCTTGTGGTGGCGGATGCCCCGGTTCTTCAGCTCCTTGCGGATGATCCGGGCCAGGGCACAGCCCTCGGTTTTGGAGATGTCCGCCACCCGGAATTGGGAGGGGTCCAGCTTGTTGCCGGTACCCATACAGGAGATGATGGGGATCTCTCTTTGCAGGGCGGTCTCGATCAGGTCCAGCTTGCAGGACACCAGGTCGATGGCGTCCACGATGTAGTCGTATCGGGTCTGGAAGAAGTCCTCCCGGCAGTCCGCTTCGTACTTTTGGGGGATCTGATGGACCTGACAGCTGGGGTTGATGTCCAGCACCCGACGGGCCAGGGCTTCGGTCTTGTCCAGACCTACGGTAGAGTGGAGGGCCTGGAGCTGGCGGTTGATGTTGGAGACGCCCACCTGGTCATTGTCGATGAGGGTCAGGGTGCCGATGCCCGACCGGGCCAGGGCCTCCACGCACCAGCTGCCCACACCGCCCAGGCCGAAGACAGCCACATGGGACCGGGCCAGCTTCTCCATGGCGGCGGGGCCCAGGAGCATTTCCGTCCGGAGGAATTGTTCGTTGGTCATAGTGATCACCTTGGAAAGAACCCCTCGCGGAGTAGATTCCGCGAGGGGTTTGTTGGGTTTACAGAGTGGGGATGGTCTTGCCGATCTCGGTCAGCTCGGCGGGGTACTTCTCCTGGGTCTCGGTGAACCATGCGGAGTAGTCCTCGGAGCGCAGAGCATTGGCTGCGGTATACTCCCAGCGGATGTCGCCGAAGGCTTCCACCAGGACCAGCTGATAGCCGGCCACAGCACCGGTGGCATCCAGGTAGGGCAGGACGGTCACGTCGCCAACCTGACGGTTGGTGTCAAACAGCCATGCCTGCAGGTCGGCTTCCATGGTGGAGCGGTCTGCGTTTTCAACCAGCTCAGGGGAGATGGACTCGGTAGACAGAGCGCCGAAGTCGGTGACTTCACCGGACTCCCAGTCAGCCAGCAGGGCGTTGGCCTGCTCTTCAGCGGCAGCCAGAGTGGCCTCGGTGGGAGCGGAGGTGCCATCTTCGGCTTCCACGACCTCAGCGGGGATCTGCATGACCTGGTAGCTCATGGTCTGGTAGATGTCCTCACCCTTGGTGCGGCCCAGGAACTGGACCACGGTGTAGCCGGTGCCTTCCACCTCGATGGCGGTGATGTCGCCCACGGTGCGGTCAGCGTCCTTCACCCATGCGGTGGCGTCGCCTGCCAGAGCAATGGAGCTGCCTGCCATCTGGGTCATGTGGTTGTACGCTTCATCCTCGAAGAGCTTGGCGGTGTCTGCGTCCAGGTGAGCGGCAGCGGCCTCGTTGAAGGAAGCGCCGGCGATGACCTCAGCGATCATAGCGTCAGCCTCCTGGGAAGCGGCTTCCATAGCGGCAGCGGTCTCCTCCTCGGTGGCCTCGATGGGGTTGCCCTCTTCGTCGGTCTCCTGGGGCACCTGGGCGGTGATGGTGCAGTAGCGGTAGTCATAGGAGTCCAGATCGTCTGCGTGCTCAGCATAGTAAGCGTTCAGCTCGTCCTCGCCGTAGGTAAAGTCGTTGGCCACCTTCTGGGCGTACTCGTCAGCCAGAATGCCCTCTGCCAGGACCTGCTCGAAGAGATCCATGGTCATCATTTCGCCGTACAGGAGCTTCAGATAGGCCTCCTCAGAGTAGCCGCTCTGAACGCTGTACATGGTCAGGTAGTTCATGTTCTGGTCGATGGCTGCCTGGCCTGCCTCGGACAGGGTGTAGCCGGCGGCCTCGGCCTCGCTGGTCAGGATGCTCACACGCTGGAGCTCCTGCAGGGCAGAGTCCATGAAGTAGTCGGCGTAAGTAGTGCCGTTTTCCTCGTCAAACATCTGCTCGCTGGGGGACAGGGCAGTGTCATAGCCCATGTCGACGCCATATGCCTTGTACTGCTCGGCCTGATTGATGAAGTTGTTGGCCATAGCCTGATAGTAGTAGGAGACCTCTGCCACGGAGTACTCCTCCTGGCCTACGGTGGCGGCGGTGGCGGTTTCGTCTACCTTGTTTCCGGAAAGAATGCCGGAGTTCCAGATCAGCAGGGCTGCAACCAGAACGGCGCAGACGATGCCGATGGCCCAATAGAGTTTTGCCTTGGAACCGGCAGTTTCAGTCTGATTGGTGCTCATTGATACTTCGTCCTCCTTGTTCATACTGAAGCATTTACAAACAATCATTATACTAAAGGAAAGTTCTTTTTGCAAGACCAAAAGCGCAAGCAGACCGGCTGAAATCATTGTATTTTTACACGGATGGGCTTATAATGAAGAAAATCTCAAAAAGGGGACAAAGCTTATGAAGCCAGTGATCACAGTTCAGAATATGCGGGAGAGCGATGCGTACACCATCCGGGAGTTTGTCCCCAGTAAGGAGCTCATGTACCGGGCCGCCATGGGCGTGTACCTGGCGACAGAGTGGAAGGGTACCATTGGTATCCTGGTGGGTGCCGGAAACAACGGCGGGGACGGCTATGCCCTGGCCTGTATCCTGGCCGACAAGGGCATCCCCTCGGTCATTTACCGGGTCTCCGAGAAGTTCTCCGAAGATGGCAGATACTACTACGATATGGCCCTGGAAAAGGGTGTGGAGATCGTGATGTTCACGGAAGACGCCGACCTGTCCGGCTATGATATCCTGGTGGACTGCATGCTGGGCACCGGCTTTTCCGGGGAGGTCCGGGGACTCTACCGGGCTGCCATCCAGGGAATGAACGACTCCCAAGCCTATACCATCTGCGTGGACATCAACAGCGGCATGAACGGGGACACCGGCCTGGGTGACCTGGTGGTGAAAGCAGACCTGACCGTCACCATCGGCTTCCTGAAAACCGGTTTCTTCCTGGCTGGCAGCCACCGCCACACGGACAAGTTGGTGGTCACCGACATTGGCATACGCCTTCTGGAAGAGGAATACTGGCTGACCTCCCCGGAGGAGACCGGCTGGGACCTGTCGGATGCCCTGGAGCTGCCGGTGGATTCCCTGCTGGGGGATGCTGTGGAACAGGCAAAGGAAAAGGGAAGTCTGGTCTGCATCCCCGGCAAGACCCCTCTGGTCACCGACGGCCAGAAGGTCTGCTTCCTTGGTCAGGAGCCGGAGACCATCCTCTCTCTGGGGGAGGCGTAACCCCATGGATAGAGAGAAAGAATTTCAGCGGGAGCTGGAGCTGCTGGCCCAGATGGGCCTGAAGGACAGCGACCTCCGCCTTGCCTATGAAGAGAAGGTCCGGCAGCTGGCCCAGGAGGCCCAGGCCCTTCTTGCCGGCGACCTGCCGGAAGAGGAAATTGCCCGGACTCTCCACCAGCGGAGACGGGACATCGGTAAGGAGTACAAGGAAGCCGCTCCGCCCATGTTCCGGGAATACATCTACGCCGCTACCGCCCGGAAGTACGGGGATCCTCTGGGCCCCACCTATGAAGATCTGCGGAAGAAAAAGACCCCGGCCCAGATCATCGAATCGGCCTCCCGGCCCATTGAGGACCTGAATGACCGGTTGACGGTGGAGGGATTCCGCCAGTGGTATGAGTGGACCATGGATCTATGGGGTTCCCTGGTGGAAGTGGACCGGGAGGCTACCCGGGCCTGGTATGAAACGGCTGGTCCCTGGGGATGCACCTGCGGTCACTGCCGGAACTTTCTTGCTTTGGCGGAAAAGCGGCAGCTGCCCGAAGAGGTTTTGGAGACCCTGGATGACCTGGGTATCCCGCCGGAAAAGGCCACCTATGTCTGCGAATTGTACACATTTGAGAATGGTTCTTTCTATCAGTTCAGCTATCGGATAGCTGGACATCTTTTGGATGAGAAGCAGATACCGGAGCAAGTGGGCCACTGCTGCCACGAGTCCTACCCCTACGGTGC